>DASYBP010000334.1:0-20376 GCA_036500715.1 Rhodopila sp. | reverse complement strand
TGGCAATCTGCCGTGGCATCCAGGAGTTGAACGTGGCGCTGGGCGGGTCCCTGATCCAGCGCGTTCATGTCCAACCGGGCTTCGACGACCATCGCGGCGGCCCCGGTCCACATGAAATGCGATACGGACCAAGGCATCCGGTCACCGTCAGCGGCAGCCTCGCCAAGATCGTCGGGTCGGAAACGATCCAGGTCAATTCACTGCACGGGCAAGCAATCCATCGGTTGGCGGATGGGTTGGTCGTCGAGGCCCGCGCCCCGGACGGCACCATCGAGGCCGTGGCGATGCCTTCTGCCCCTGGCTGGCTGCTGGGTGTGCAATGGCATCCCGAGTGGGCCTTCGCCACCAACCCCCACAGTGTTGCTATTTTCGCCGCTTTCGGCGATGCCTGCCGATCCTGGGAGCGCGGTCGCGCCCGGCGAAACCGCGGCAACGGGTGAAGCACGCTCCGTCACAAGCAACGTCCAGCCAAGAGGCAGCATCACATGGACCTTCAACTCGCAGGCAAGACGGTACTGATCACCGGCGGCTCGAAAGGCATCGGTAAGGCGACGGCCGGGGTCCTGGCCGAGGAAGGTTGCAATCTTATCCTGGTTGCCCGCAACGCCGGCCCGCTGAATGAAACCGCGGCCGAGATCCGCGACAAGCGTCAGATCAACGTCCGCACCATTGCGGCCGACCTGTCCAGCGACGCCTCCGTGCGGAAGGTTGCCGCCGAGGCTGGCGAACTCGACGTTCTGGTGAACAACGCCGGCGCGATCCCCCCGGGCGACCTGCTATCGGTTGATGACGCGCGGTGGCGCCAGGCATGGGACCTCAAGGTGTTCGGCTACATCTCCTTCTGCCGGGTGATCTACGCGCAGATGAAGGCGCGCCGGGTGGGTGTCATCGTCAATGTGATCGGCTCCGCCGGCGAGAGGTTCCCCACCAACTATATCGCCGGGGCCGCCGGCAACGCTTCGCTGATGGCATTTACCAGGGCGCTGGGAAAGGGCGCACCCGCTGATGGGCTGCGCGTGGTTGCGATTAACCCTGGCCCGGTGGAAACCGACCGGCTGGTGATGCTGCGCAAAGCCGAAGCCAAGGAGAAGTGGGGTGACGAAAGCCGCTGGCGCGAACTCAGCGCAGCCATGCCGTTCGGCCGCCCCGCCAGTCCTCAGGAGATCGCCAATGCCGTCGCCTTCCTGGCCAGCCCGGCATCCGGCTACACAAATGGCACGGTGCTGACGATCGATGGGGGCGGCTAGACCGGCCACCGGCCTTAGATACCCGTCTACGGACCGGCGATAGATAACCTTCTACGGACCGGCGATCGGTGCCGCCGGCGACTGGATACCAGGCCCGCGTCTATGAGACACTAGAAGGACGCCGCAGCGTCGCCGTCGCGGTAATGGCAAGCCGACAACGGGGGCACCAAGCCTGCTACCTCAGGAGGAGGCGACGATGGTCGCGATGCGCACGATCAAGGGACCGGCGATTTTCCTTGCACAATTCGCCGGGGATGCAGCGCCATACAACAGCCTTGCGGACATCGCCAGCTGGGCCGCCGGTCTCGGCTACAAAGGCGTGCAGATCCCATCCTGGGATGCCCGGCTGTTCGACCTCGGAAAGGCGGCGACAAGCCGAACCTATTGCGATGAAATCAACGGCATCCTGCGGCAAGCCGGAGTGGTGCTGACGGAACTGTCCACCCACCTTCAGGGCCAGCTTGTTGCTGTCCATCCCGCCTACGACCTGGCATTCGACGGCTTTGCCCCGGCCCAGTTGCACGGCGACCCCGCGGCGCGCCAGGCCTGGGCGGTTGACCAGCTGCTGCTGGCGGCCAGGGCGTCACGCAACCTTGGGCTGACGGCCCATGCCACGTTCTCGGGCGGGCTCGCATGGCCGTTCGTCTACCCCTGGCCGCAACGCCCGGCGGGACTTGTGGAAACCGCATTTGACGAACTGGCCCGCCGCTGGCGACCGATCCTTGATGCCTTCGAGGATGCCGGCGTCGACCTCTGCTACGAGATCCATCCTGGCGAGGACCTGCACGACGGCATCACCTTCGAAATGTTCCTGTCGCGCGTCGGCGATCACAGACGCTGTAACATCCTGTACGATCCAAGCCATTTCGTGCTGCAGCAGCTTGATTACTTGCACTATATTGATATCTACCATCAGCGCATCCGCATGTTTCATGTAAAGGACGCCGAGTTCAACCCGACCGGACGCCAGGGTGTGTATTCCGGTTTCCAGCCCTGGGTCGACCGCGCCGGACGGTTCCGTTCGCTGGGCGACGGGCAGGTGGATTTCGGTTCGATTTTTTCCAAGCTGTCCCAATACGGCTTCGACGGCTGGGCTGTGCTGGAATGGGAGTGCTGTATCAAGGACAGCGAGCAAGGGGCAGCCGAAGGCGCGCCGTTCATCGCGCGCCATATCATCAACGTGGTATCCCGCGCGTTCGACGATTTCGCCGCCAGCGGCGCGGACATAGCGGCCAACCGCAAGTTGCTGGGGATCGGCTGAGTTGGCGATCGAGGGGCGAGCAAACGAGGGTCGGGCGCCAGGCGCCGACCGGCGTCTGCGCCTGGGCATGGTCGGGGGCGGTCAGGGCGCGTTCATTGGCGGCGTGCACCGCATGGCCGCCAGGCTCGACGACCGGTACGAGTTGGTCGCCGGCGCCTTGTCCAGCGAAGCCGGGCGCGCCTTGGCCAGCGCCTCCGAACTGCATATCGCGCCGGACCGCGCCTATCGCAGCTTCCAGGAAATGGCCGAGGCAGAAGCGCGTCGGCCCGACCGCATCGACGTGGTAGCGGTGGTGACGCCGAACCATATGCACGCTCCGCCGGTGCGGGCGTTCGCCGGCCTCGGTATTCACGTGATCTGCGACAAGCCGCTCGCACACCGCCTGGAAGATGCGCAGGACATGGCGGACGCGGTCCGCCGCGCCGGCATCGTATTCGGCTTGACCCACAACTACACCGGCCATCCGCTGGTCAGACAGGCGCGCGAGATGGTAGCCGCCGGCGAACTCGGCGCGATACGCATCGTGCAGGTCGAATACCCGCAAGACTGGCTGACCACGCGGCTGGAGGACACCGGGCAGAAACAGGCCGCCTGGCGCACCGACCCGGCGCGTTCCGGCGCCGCCGGCTGCGTCGGCGACCTCGGGACGCACGCCTTCAATCTGGCGGAGTTCGTATCGGGTCTACGGTGCGAGAGCCTGGCGGCGGATCTCGGCACCTTCGTGCCAGGCCGGACATTGGATGACAACGCGCACATGCTGCTGCGCTTTGCCGGCGGCGCGCGGGGCATGCTGTGGTCCTCGCAGGTTGCGCCCGGCAACGAGAACGCGCTCCGCCTGCGGATCTATGGCGAAACCGGCAGCCTTGAGTGGGCGCAGGAACAGCCGAATACTCTGGTGAACGCCCCGCTGGGCGAGGCGCCGCGCGTGATCCGCCGCGCCGGCCCGAACGCGTCGGCGATCGCGGCCCATGCGAGCCGCCTGCCAGCCGGCCACCCGGAAGGCTACCTGGAAGCTTTCGGGCAGCTTTATCGCGATCTCGCCGAACAGATCACCGCACACATCGACGGACGCCAGGCCGATCCAGCCAGTATGCTGGTGCCGGGGATCGAGGACGGGCTGCGCGGTATGTGGTTCATCACCGCGGCGGTTGAATCAAGCCGACAGGATGCGGCCTGGATCTCCATCCCGGTACAGTAACAAACCGCCGGTGGCGCTCACGGTGCCCCATCACGAATAGGCATTGCGCCGCGGTCAGCGAAGCGGCATGGATACGGCGCTCAAGTGAACGCCCGGCGCCAAGACCCATGCAAAAGAAAGACGGGCGCGAAAGAACCCACGCAAAGGAACAGGGAGGTCCCAATTGGTCACGCTGAACATCCTCAAGCCTAGCGTCAACAACATGACCGTGCGGGTCTTCGTGCGTGCTGCTGGCCTGGACGTCACCGAGGCGGACGCCTGGGGCCACACCCGCTCAGAGGCCTTTATGGCGAAGTGCCCGGCGCATTCGACACCAATGATCGAGACCGACGATCTGCCCAACGGGGCGCTGTGGGAGAGCTGCGCGATCATGCAGTACCTTTGCAACAAGCATCAGCTCGAGCAGTTCTATCCGTCGGACCCGGGGCGTCGCGCCATGATCGACAGCGCGATGTTCTACCTGACCGGCACGCTGTATCCCCTGGTCGCTCGAGCGACCTACCCGGTTCTAGGCTTTCCCGCCTATCCGGGAGAGGTCGCGGCCAGCGACGCGACCGCCGCGGCCAAGGACGCCGCTCGGCTCTCCGCGCAGCAGGCGCTGGACGAG
This sequence comes from Rhodopila sp., assembly GCA_036500715.1. Lineage (GTDB taxonomy): Bacteria > Pseudomonadota > Alphaproteobacteria > Acetobacterales > Acetobacteraceae > Rhodopila. The sequence continues at coordinate 16,063 of DASYBP010000334.1, read as the reverse complement.
CCGCTGGCGGCAATTGGCAGCTTCTTCATCGGTAACCAGCGGTTCATTGGCGGCGCTTCGCCATCCATCGCCGATATCAGGCTCGCCAGCACGCTCGAATTCCTGGGGGCGGTTCCGTACACGCCACCAGCTTGGGTGCCAGCCTATCTGACCGCGGTAGCCGATGCGCTGGGGGCTGCCTATGCCGAACCCGCGGCCGACGTACGCGGCTACATCAAACACGTGACCACAAAGCAGAACTGAGGAGGCAATCGTGATCAAAGGCTTGCACCACAACGCCTACCGCTGCCGCGATTCCGAACAGACGCGCGCGTTCTACGAGGATTTCCTGGGTCTGCCGCTGAGCGGCGCCCTGGTGATCAACCAGACCAAGAGTGGCCGCGAGACCAAGGTCCTGCACACCTTCTTCCGGCTGGACGACGGCTCGTTCCTGGCGTTCTTCGAAGTGCCTGACACGCCGTTCGAGTTCAAGCCGCAGCACGACTTCGATCTGCATATCGCGCTGGAGGTAACGCCGGACGCGCTGCAGGCCATGCTGGCGAAAGGCAAGGCGGCGGGGATCGAGACACGTGGCGTTTCAGACCACAGTTTCATCGATTCAATCTACTTCCGAGATCCCAGTGGATATGTGATCGAGCTGACCGCCAAGCGCCCAGGCCACGATGAAGCAATGGATCCCGCCCACAACCACGCCCGCGACATCGTCCGCCAATGGACGGCCGATAAGGCCGCCTGAGATCGGTTCAGTCGACCCGCGGGATCGAGCGGCGATCGTGCGCGATGACCCGCGAAGGCCCCTGGGATCTCTGCTTCAAGCCCGCGCTACGCGCGGGCTATTTTTTTCAGTAGCTGAATACAGAATCCCGATGTTCGTTAATTGTTCCTTCACTATTCATCGGTAAATCGGCATCTCCGTCAAAGGAGATGCCGCAATGACCACCGGAATACACCTGCATCAGTTCCAGGACTCCACGGACAATAGTGTGACTGGACTGGACAGTTCGGACAATAATGACGCGAGTTACATGCAGGACCCGCTGTCGGATTTCGGGGCCGCCCTGCCGGCAAAGGCGTCCGCCACGGCGGCGCTGACACAGACGCTCTACCTGACCGAGCCAGGCACGACGAGCGCGATCAGCGTCAGCGACATCAATCAGGGGCAGCTTGGCGATTGCTTCCTGCTGTCACCGATCGGCGAAGAAGCCTTGTTCCATCCGACCGCGATCAGCAACATGATCCATGACAATGGCAACGGCACCGAGACGGTGACCCTTTACGTCGACAAGAACGGTCGCTTGCCGACATTCAACACGACAAGCTTCAAGGCGACGACGGTAACCATCAACAACATTTTCTCCTCGGCTTCGGTCAATAGTGGCACCACCCAGGACGTCGTCGGCAACCAAAAGGAGATTTGGCCGCAGGTGATCGAAAAGGCCGTCGCCACCCTCGACGGCGGCTACAACGCCATTGCCGACGGCGGCTACCCTATGCTGGCGATGGAGCAGCTGACCGGCCACACGGCAACGTATATGGCGTCGTCCAGTCTGACGCCTGCGGCGTTGCAGCAGGATGTCTCGGCCGGCGATCTGATCACGATGGACACGTCATCGCGCGGCCTTTCCTACGGTCTCGTCCCCAGCCATTGCTACATGTTCGACAAGATTATCGGCAGCGGAAGTTCGGCAGCGGTTCAGTTGCTCAACCCCTGGGGCTTCGACCAGCCCGCGGCGATCCCCCTCTCCGGGCTGGCACACAGCGGCATCATCCAGGTTGATGTTGGGCATGCCGCCTGACCCCAAGCGCCGGTCAAACGCAGCGGCCGGTCCACCTTAAATCGTCCCTTCCCGCCGCAACGCTCTGACCGTCGATCGAAACGCATCGACAGTCAGAGCCATCTCCTCTTCTCCGTGCGTCGCCGAGATGTATCCCGACGGGCCGGAATTCATATCGACGCCATTGACCAGCAGACCCATCCGCACCTGACCCGCTGCACCCTCGCCGTGCGGCTTGTTGAGCAACAGCGGCATGAGCGCGGCCGCATCGAACCGGCTGGGCAAAAGGTCGACCCCACCCGGGTTGGTGTAGATATGGATGCTGGAGTAGGTCCCATGAACCGCCCAGCCAACGCTCTCTTCCTCCAGGACCGCGTTCATCTTGGAACGGAGTTCGTCGCCGAACGCATTTGCCCGGGCACAGGCATCTGTCGCGGCCAAAATCTCGAGTGTCGCAATTCCGGCCGCGGCGGAAACCGGGTTCGCGTTGAAGGTGCCCTGATGCGCCACCTTTTCCCGACGATTTCTCTTGCTGACCTCGAAGTCGAGCCAGTCCATGATGTCCTTGCGTCCAACCACCGCCCCACCGGGAAGACCGCCGCACAGAACCTTTGCCAGCGTCGTCAGGTCCGGCGTAATCCCAAGCGCCGCTTGCACCCCGCCCGGCGAAACCCGGAACCCCGTCACCACCTCGTCGAAAACCAGCACAGAGCCCGCCTGCTTCGTCAGGTCGCGCAAAACAGCCAGGAATGACGGCAAAATCGGCATCCGGCTAAAGTTCCCCCCGGTCGGTTCCAGGATGACCGCGGCGATGTCCTTGTGATCATTGAAGATCCGGGTGATTCCGCCGACATCATTGGGGTCGCACAGCAAAACGTTGGCCGCGACCCCGTCCACCACCCCGCTGGTCGGGGTGCCATCGAAATGATTGGCGTGCCCACTGGTCATATGGTCGTTCCAGCCGTGGAAGTGCCCGCGAAACCGCACGAGCTTCGACCGTCCGGTGAAGGCGCGCGCCAAACGCAGCGCCATCAGCGTCGCCTCGGTGCCCGAGGACGTGAACCGCACCCGTTCGGCCGACGGCACCATGCGCGTGACCAACTCGGCCCAGCGCAGTTCGGCTTCGTGGCAGGCGCCGAAATGCGTGCCATTGTCCAGCGCCGCATGCGCCGCCGCCATCACCGTGGGGTGATTGTGCCCCAGGATCAGTGCGCCGTGGCCACCGAAATAGTCGACGTACCGGTTGCCATCGACATCCCACTTCAGAGGCCCCTGCGCTCGGCGGATATAGATCGGATAAGGGTCAAAATGCCTGCCGTCGTGCGCGATCCCGCTTGGCATCAGCGCCTGCGCCCGGTGCGCCAGGGCGGCGGATCCAGGCGTCAGCGCCTGGTACGCCTCGGTCAGAGTCGCATTCGGTAAGGTGGTGGCGGACATGGCGCATCCTTCTCGACTTGGTGACGGTCTTTATAGCGTCTCGACGAGGTCCGCACAGGCCAGCCGGGGCAGGGCTTGCCCATCCACCCCCAACTCTGCCCTCATAGCCTGAACGGCTGACAGGACGACGAACACGATGTGGCAATTCTGGATCGATCGCGGCGGCACATTCACCGACATCGTCGCGCGCGATCCCGAAGGCAAGCTGTCGACCCACAAGCTGCTGTCCGAGAACCCTGAACGGTACAAGGACGCTGCGATCGCGGGCATCAAGTCGATCCTCGGCATCGCTCCCGACGCACCGATTCCACCGGGACAGATCGAAGCGGTCAAAATGGGCACCACCGTCGCTACCAACGCGCTGCTGGAGCGCAAGGGCGACCGCACCCTGCTGCTGGTCAATACCGGCTTCGCCGACGCACTGCGCATCGGCAACCAGGCCCGCCCGCGCCTGTTCGACCTCGCCATCACCCTGCCGACGATGCTGTACGAACGGGTCGCCGAGATCCGCGGTCGCGTCGGCGTCGACGGCACGGAAATCGAACCCCTCGACGAAGCCCAGGTCCGCGCCATCCTGGCAAAGGCGCACGCTGACGGAATCGATGCCTGCGCGATCGTGCTGATGCATGCCTGGAAATACCCGGACCACGAACGCCGCGTGGCCGAGTTGGCCAGGGAAGTCGGCTTCACCCAGGTGTCGGCCAGTCACGCTGTCAGCCCGTTGCTGCGCCTGGTGCCCCGCGGTGACACCACTGTAGTCGACGCCTACCTGTCGCCCATGCTGCGGCGCTACGTCGATCAGGTCGCCGCCGAACTGACCGGCACGCGCCTCTATTTCATGCAATCCAATGGCGGGCTGACCGCGTCGGAGACCTTTCAGGGCAAGGACGCCATCCTCTCGGGCCCCGCCGGCGGCATCGTCGGGGCGGCGCGCACCGCCGGCATGGCAGGAATAGACCAGATCATCGGCTTCGACATGGGCGGCACGTCCACCGACGTCGCGCTCTACGCCGGCGCGTACGAGCGCGCGTTCGAGACCGCTGTCGCCGGCGTGCGAATGCGCGCCCCAATGATGGCGATCAATACCGTCGCCGCCGGCGGCGGCTCGATCCTGCATTTCGACGGTGCCCGCATGCGGGTTGGTCCGGATTCGGCCGGCGCCAATCCCGGCCCAGCCTGTTACCGCCGCGGCGGTCCGCTGACGGTGACTGACGCCAATGTCTGTGTTGGAAAGATTCAGGCTAAGCATTTTCCGCCGATTTTCGGGCCCCGCGCCGACCAGCCGCTCGATCCCGACGGCGTGGCGGCAAAGTTCGCTGCGCTCGGCAACGAAATCGGCGGCGGCCGTACGCCTCAGCAGGTCGCCGAGGGCTTTCTGCAGATCGCCGTCGCCAACATGGCCAACGCGATCAAGCAAGTTTCGGTACAGAAGGGCCATGACGTCAGCCGCTTCGCTCTCCAGTGTTTCGGCGGAGCCGGCGGCCAGCACGCCTGTCTCGTCGCCGATGCCCTGGGAATGGAGACCGTCTTCATCCATCCCTATGCTGGCGTGTTGTCAGCCTACGGCATGGGGCTCGCCGACCAGACCACGATGAAACAACAGGCCGTTGAGATCCCGTTGGGCGCCGATACGCTGCCAGGACTCGAAGATCTCGCCGACAAACTCGCCCAGGACGGAATCCAGGCGCTGCAAGCGCAAGGCGCTGACCCCAGGAACGTAACGACCGCGAAGACCCTGCACCTGCGCTACGCTGGCACCGAAGCAGCGTTGATCGTCCCGTTCGGCGATCTGGAAACGATCCTGGCCGCCTTCACCGCGGCGCACCGCGCCCGCTTCGGCTTCGCCACGCCCGACCGCCCCGTCGTCGTCGAAGCCGTTGCCGCCGAAGCCACCCTGCCCGGCACCGTCGCCGCCGAAGCCACGCTTGCGGCCCGCGAGCAGGGCGCCCCGGAACCGATCGATACGGTCCATATCTTCACTCATGGCGAAGACGTTTCCGCTCCGGTGCTCGAACGTACCGCCCTGCTAGCCGGCGACCGCATCGCGGGTCCGGCTTTGATCCGCGAGGCCAATGCCACCACCGTGATCGAACCGGGCTGGACCGCCGAGGTCACCGCGCTCGACCACATGATCCTGCGCCGCACCGAAACGTTGCCCACGCGCGTGGCAGCCGGCAGCGAGAAGCCCGATCCGGTGCTGCTGGAATTATTCAACAACCTGTTCATGAACGTCGCCGAACAGACCGGGGCGGTGCTGCAGAACACCTCCATGAGCGTGAACATCAAGGAGCGTCTGGATTTCTCCTGCGCCATCTTCGACTCCGACGGCAACCTGGTCGCCAACGCGCCGCACGTCCCCGTGCACCTCGGCGCGATGGGTGAAAGCGTCCGCACCGTCCTCGCCCACCGCCGCGGCAAACTTAGGCCCGGCGATGTGATCGCCCTGAACAACCCGTTCAACGGCGGCACTCATTTGCCGGATATCACCGTCATCACCCCGGTGTTCGACACTGGGGGAAAAAGCATCCTGTTTTTCGTCGGCAGCCGTGGCCATCATGCCGACATCGGCGGTATCACCCCCGGCTCCACCCCGCCGGTATCGCGCACGCTGGAAGAAGAAGGTGTCGTCATCGACGATTTTCTCCTCGTCGACGCCGGCCATTTCCGTGAAACCGAGTTCCGCGCGCTGTTGTCCGGGGCGAAATATCCCGCCCGCAGCCCCGACGTGAATGTCGCCGATATCAAGGCGCAGGTCGCCGCCAACGAGAAAGGCGTTCAGGAGCTTCGGCGCGTGGTCTCGCAGTTCAGTTGGCCGGTGGTCAGCGCGTATATGCGCCACGTCATGAACAACGCCGAGGAATCGGTTCGCCGCGTGATCGACCGACTGGGCTCGGGCCGTTTCGGCTACAAGATGGACAATGGCCGCGACCTGTGTGTCGCGATCAGCTTCAATCGGGAAAAGCGTAGCGCCACCGTTGATTTCACCGGCACCGGCCCACAGCACGAGGGGAACTTCAATTCGCCACCGGCGGTCACTCGCGCCGCCGTACTCTATGTCTTTCGTTGCCTGGTCGGCGACGACATTCCGCTCAATGACGGCTGCCTGAAGCCGCTGACGCTGATCATTCCGCCCAAAACGTTCCTGTCGCCAAACCCAGGCGCGGCCGTCGTCGCCGGCAACACGGAGGTGTCTCAGGCCACGTGCAACGCGATCTTCGGCGCCCTCGGCGCGATCGCTTGTTCCCAGGCGACGATGAACAACTTCCTGTTCGGTGACGCCACGCGGCAATATTACGAGACCATCTGCGGCGGCACCGGCGCGGGTCCGGGCTTCGACGGAACATCAGCGATTCAGACCCACATGACCAACACCCGGATGACCGATCCCGAGGTGCTGGAACTGCGCTACCCTGTCCGTCAGGAATTCTTCGGCATTCGCCACGGTTCGGGTGGTGCCGGAAAGTGGCGCGGCGGTGACGGCGCCATCCGCCGCATCCGCTTCCTGGAGCCGATGACCGCCGTCATCGTCGCATCACGCCGCGAGGTCGCGCCGTTCGGCCTGGAGGGCGGGACCGACGGCGCTCCGGGTCGGCAATGGGTGGAACGCGCCGACGGTCCGCGACACACCTTGACCGGGACCGACCGCGCGGAACTTGCGGCTGGCGACGTGTTCGTTATCGAGACACCTGGCGGCGGCGGCTACGGGAACTGAGGACGGCTCGATCAGTCGGGCGTTCCGGCCGGGCGCCAGCGATTGTTGACGGCGCGGTCACCGTTCATCCACCGCCGCATGTCGGCGTGCGCGGTGGCAGCCATCTCAGCGGCGATCCCGGCGGCGTCCGCATGATCCACAGTGAATTCGAGCAGCAGACCATTCGGATCCTTGACGTACAATGACACGCAAAATCCGTGATCAAGAACGAAAGGGCTCAACCCGGCGTCTGTCAGCCGAGACTTGATGTCGTCCTGCGTCGACTGATCGACCAGGAACGATATGTGAACGAAAATGGACTGTTCCTTGGCGCGCATCGCCGCCTGTTTCGCCGGATCGGCCATGTTGAAGAACGCCAGCGCACTGCCGTCGCCAAGTGAGTAGAACGCGTGCCCCAACTCGACCCACTCGCCTTCGAGAAACTCCCGCTCCACATACATCGCGGTCAGCGGCAGCCCGAGGACATCTTCGTAAAACTGCCGGTTCCGCTCGTGGTCATCTGTGGTGTAGGCGTGGTGGTGCAGGCGCATCGGCAACTTCGTCAACGGCCTCGGCCCGCTTTCTTTCGTCGCTTGATCCATCGGTTCAGATTCCCTTTTGTCGCGTCACGGACGCTAGAAACGTTGTCAGTTTCCTACCCGCTTCGGCGCTGCATAACTGGATACTGGATGTGCCGGACTACGCCATTCTTTCAAGATCCGCCACGCGCGTTACAACGGCAGCTAATCAGGCCCACATTGCCAGCGGCCGGAATGATCGAAACCATCGGAGCCGGTCCGGTATAAGGTCCTATGCTGCCCGATGACCCCATGAAAGCGATCGCGTTGGCGGTCAGCGCGACGATGCTGTTCGGCAGCTCCGACACGATCTCCAAATATCTCAGCACCAGCCTGCCAATCGTCGAGTTCATCTGGATCCGCTACGTCCTGTTCCTGGTGATGGCGGCATTCCTGATCCGTCGAGGCTCGATTCGCCCACGCAATCCCGGTCTACAGCTCACCCGCGGCCTATGCGTCATCGGCTCATCCATTCTGTTCGTCTACGGCGTCCGCGAGATGACGATCGCGCAGGCGACCACGATCAGCTTTTTGTCACCGCTGCTGATCACCATCCTGTCGATCCCGCTGCTGGGCGAAACCGTTGGGCCACGCCGCTGGGCCGCGGTCGCCGCCGGGATGGTAGGCATGCTGATCGTCGTCCGACCGGGCCTCGGCGGCTTCCAGCCGGCCGCGCTGTTCGGCGTCGCCAGCGCGTTATGCTGGGCGCTCGCCCTGATCATTACGCGCAAGATCAGTCACTCGGACGCACCGCAGACCACGGTCCTCTGGTCCGCCGCCATAGGCACCACCATGCTGACCCTCATTCTGCCTTTCGTGGCCGTCTGGCCGACCGCGAAGCAATTGTGCCTGTCGTTGGTCCTGGGCGTGCTCGCCTCCGGTGGCCAATGGGTGGTGGTCCTCGCCCATCGTATCGCCCCAGCGTCGCTGCTCGCCCCCTTCTTCTACGGCCAGTTACTCTGGGTCAGCATCCTCGGCTTCGTCGTGTTCGGCAATCTGCCCGATACCTGGACGATCACCGGCGCCGGCATCATCGTCGCCAGTGGCCTCTACACAGCGCACCGCGAGCGCGTGCGCCGCCAGCAGCCTCGTGTCCGATCGCGGTGAATCGTGAGCCGCGCAGCGGTCACGATCCCCCCGCGTGAATCGGCCACTTCAAACAACCTGCGACGTATCGCGCTTCTCTGATGCGCGATACTAGCCGCGCGAGGCGCGCTGGCTGATTGCCGTTCTGTCAGTCGCCAAAACATCACCAAATGTGTACTGAGTGCCGCCCGCCCCTCTGGTCAGGGCGGGCATACCGGAGTCGGAGGCATGGTGGACACCGATACAGCAACGACCGAGGCAGGCCGCGATTTTATCCGCGACATTGTCCAGGCGGACCTCGATGCCGGCCGCGTCAATAACGTGGTCACTCGATTCCCGCCCGAACCCAACGGATTCCTGCACCTCGGACACGCCAAATCGATCTGCCTGAATTTCGGCATCGCGCAGGAGTTCGGCGGCAGATGCCATTTGCGGTTCGATGACACCAATCCGATCAAGGAAGAACAGCTCTTCATCGACTCAATCCAGCGCGACGTACGCTGGCTCGGTTTCGACTGGGGCGAACATCTCTACTACGCTTCGGATTATTTCGAGCAGCTCTATCAGTGGGCGGAACATCTCATCCGCGCTGGCAAGGCCTATGTCGACGACACAGCGCCAGAGGCGATGCGCTCGCAGCGCGGCACACTGACCGAACCGGGCCAGAACAGCCCGTTCCGCTACCGGTCGGTCGAGGAAAATCTCGACCTGTTCCGCCGTATGCGTTCGGGCGAATTTCTCAACGGCGCCCGCGTGCTGCGAGCGAAAATCGACATGGCGTCGGGCAACATGAACCTGCGCGACCCGGTACTGTACCGCATCCTGCACACGCATCACCCGCGCACTGGCGACGCCTGGTGCATCTATCCGACCTATGATTTCGCCCACGGCCAGTCAGACGCCATCGAGCACATCACCCACAGCGTCTGCACGTTGGAGTTCGAAGACCACCGCCCGCTGTACGACTGGTTCATCAACAACCTACCGGTGCCCTCCAAACCCCACCAGTACGAGTTCGCCAGACTCAATGTCAGCTACACCATCTTGTCGAAGCGACACCTGACCAGGCTGGTCACCGAGAACCATGTCAGCGGCTGGGACGACCCCCGTATGCCGACCATCGCAGGCATCCGGCGGCGCGGTGTGTCGGCAGCCGCGGTGCGCGAGTTCGTCAGCCGCGTTGGTGTCGCCCGAGCCTACAGCATAGTGGATATCGCCATGTTCGAATCGGCGATCCGCGACACGCTCAATCCAACAGCCCCGCGCCGGATGGCGGTGCTGCGCCCGCTGAAGCTGATCATCGAGAACTACCCGGAAGGTCACACCGAAATTCTCGAAGCCCGAAACCACCCCGATAGCCCCGACGCCGGCAGCCGCGCGTTGACCTTCGGGCGGGAACTCTACGTCGAACAGGACGACTTCATGGAGAACCCACCAAAGAAATTCTATCGGCTGTCCCCAGGGAAAGAAGTGCGCCTACGCTACGGTTATTTCGTGACCTGCCGAGAGGTCGTGAAGGATGCGACAGGCGCGGTTGTTGCCCTGCGCTGCACCTATGACCCGGCCTCAAAGGGCGGCAATGCGCCGGATGGCCGCAAGGTGCAGGCGACGCTGCACTGGGTCGCTGCCGCCGATGCGGTGCCGGCCGAAATCCGCCTGTACTCGCATCTGTTCAATCGCCCCGATCCCGGCGCCGACGGCGATGCCCTGGCCGATCTCAATCCCGACTCGCTGGAGGTGCTGCGTGGCGCCCTGCTCGAACCTGGACTGGCAGACAGCCCGGTCGGGGAGGCCGTGCAGTTTGAGCGGACCGGCTATTTCGCGCGCGACCCTGACTCGGCACCAGAGATGCCGGTGTTCAACCGCACGGTCGGACTGCGCGACACCTGGGCCAAGGTTCAGGCAAGATCTTGAGGGATCCGCCATGCCCAGCGACCTGACGCTGCTTCAGCATCTCTACGATCGCTTTAATGCCCGCGATATGGAGGCTGTCCTCGGCATGATGCATCCGGACGTCGTTTGGGCGAACGGCATGGAGGGCGGCCACGTGGTCGGGCGCGATGGCGTGCGCGATTACTGGACGCGCCAGTGGGCAGCGATCGACCCGCATGTCGAGCCAATCGGTTTTGCCACCGGCCCGGACGGTGAGATCATCGTCGAAGTGCGCCAGACCGTACATGACCGCGCGGGCAGGCTGCTGTCGGACCGGACCGTCGGACACGTCTTCCGGATGGAAGCCGGCCTGGTAAGGCGCTTTGACATCCGCACCGACTGAGTCCGGACCCCCGCCGGGTGATGATCCAACCACGCCAACTCGCGGGGCGTGAGGTGACTTGTCCGGCGGCGGCTTGGTCAGCGCCCGGTCAACTGCCCGACCATCTCCGCAACCGCGATTGTCGTGCGGTCCTCGAGAAACGGCCCAATGATCTGTACACCCACCGGAAGGCCGCCCGCCGTCGTGCCGACCGGCGCGCATGTCGCCGGCAGGTTGGCGAAGCTGGCGATCCCCGACCAAGCGAGCTGGACACCGTAAGGCGTCGGCTCGCCATCAAGCATCAAGCTCCGTTTCCCCCAATCCGGCTCATCGATATGCGGGAAGGCCGCAACCCCGAATGGCGGAGCCAGGACAACGTCCACCGTCTCAAATACCTTGGCCCACTGCCGGCGAACAGCGTCCTGCGCCCAGATCAGGTCCATCCAGGCGTGGGCGGTGATCGGCTCCGCGAAGCCAGGCTCCATGCGGCTGATGATGGCACCCGACATGCCCATGTATGCCTCATGAGTCTGACCAAAGTCCGGCAGGCTGTCGAGCGTTGCGGCGCGGATCACCTTGGCGCCGCCGCGAACCATGCTGTCGGCCAGATTGTTCAGCACACCCAGAACCTCCGCATCGGCGCCGGCAATCGGATGGTGGTCGATGACCAGGACTCGTAGATCCGACACTTGTCGGGCACGCGGTGCCGGCAGCATCAGGCGATAGCCTTTGGCCATGTCCCCAGCGGGCCCCGCGAGAACGTTGAGCGCGAGCTCCAGGTCGCCGGCGGACCGGGCGAGCGGTCCCACCACCGCGAGTTCGACTCCCACGCCCGGCTCCGCAAAACCCGGCGGCGCATGGCCCGTCTGCGGAATCAGATTGAAGCTCGGTTTGTGTCCGTACAGCCCACAGAAATGCGCCGGGACACGGATCGAACCACCAATGTCGGAACCGAATTCCAGCGGCACCATCCCCGCCGCCAGGGCAGCCGCACCGCCGCCAGACGAGCCGCCTGGGGTGCGGGCCAGGTCGAGGGGGTTGTTGGTGCGGCCGTAGATCGGGTTGATCGTCTGCCAGTCGGCAAGTGAGGTCGGAACATTGGTCTTGCCCAGGATGACCGCGCCGGCGGCCTTCAGGCGGGCAACGCCGGTCGAGTCCCAGGTTGGGGTCCAATCTTTGAAGGGCTCCAGGCCCCAGGTAGTGGGCAGCCCAGCGATGTGGTGCGATTCCTTGATCGTCATGGGAACCCCAAGCAGCGGTCGCCGTTCGCCACGGGCCAGAGCGGCATCGGCAGCCTTGGCGGATTCGCGGGCGCGGTCGAAGTCGCGCATCACCACGGCATTGATCGCCCCGTCCCTGGCCTCGATCGCGGCAACCGCCGTATCGAACAGTTCGACCGCGCTGATACGGCGAGCGGCTAGGGCCTCGGCGAGGCCCAAGGAGGATGCAGTGGCATAGTTGTCGAGAATGTTCCCGGTCATAACGATCCCCTAATCCTGTCGTCACATTGGCCGACGCTGGCGCCGGACAAAAGCTTTGCCGTTTTCGCCGCGAGAGTCTCTGGGCTCTCAGCCAGATATACCATAGTGTCAATTGAGTGGTCGGACACGGCGCTGGCGGACAAGAACCGGTGGGCGCCAACGGGGCGCCTGCCATAGCGCGAAGGACAATCGATGCCAACGTCGATCGGTAAGCACGCCGCCGTCATCGGCGCGGGCATGGGCGGACTGGCGGCAGCCAAAGCGCTGGCGGGCCATTTCGATCAGGTGACCATCCTGGATCGCGATGCCCTGCCGGCACGACCGGAGCCGCGCCCCGGCACACCGCAATCCAGGCACGGCCACGCACTTCTTGCGGGCGGCCAAGCGGCGCTCGAGCAATTGTTCCCTGACTTCACCACCGAAATAGAACGCGCGGGTGCTCTGCGTGTGCGAACCGGCCTCGACGTCTGGTGGGAGCGGCCGGGCTTCGATCCGTTCCCGGCGCGCGATCTCGGCTCCGACAATTTCTGTCTGTCACGGCCCTTGATCGAGTTCGTCACCCGGCAGTGCGTCGAACAGCAGGACAACATCACGCTGCGCGCTCGCTGTCGCGTCGTGGAACTCATGGCCTCGGCGGATCGGGCAGCAGTCACCGGCCTTCGTTTCGAAGGCCCCGACCGCCAGTCCTCAACCCTTCCGGCCGACCTTGTCGTCGATGCGTCCGGGCGGGGCGCCCTCACCGTTGGATTGCTCGATACGATCGGCGCGATGCAGCCCGAGGAAACCGAGATCGGTATCGATCTCGCGTACGCCACCGCGATCTTCGAAGTGCCGGAGGACGCGTCACGCCGCTGGAAAGGGCTCGTGCACGTGCCACTGGCGCCAGACCACAGTCGCGGCGCGCTGATCCTGCCGATCGAGAACAACCAATGGATCGTCAGCGTCGGCGGCGCCCACGGCGAAACGCCGCCAGGAGACCTCGACGGCTTCCTGTCTTTCGTCAGAGGATTTCGCACCCCTACCATCTACGATGCGCTCAAAACCGCCAAGCCGGTTGGGCAGATCGCGCGCTTCAACTTCCCCAGCAGCGTACGGCGGCATTTTGAGCGCCTCGCGGAGTTTCCCCGCGGTCTGATCCCGATCGGCGATACCATTTGCCGTTTCAATCCAGCCTTTGGCCAGGGCATGAGCGTTGCGGCGCAGGAGGCCTGCCGCCTCGGACGTCTGCTCGATGAACGCGCTGTACGGACCGACCCGCTCGACGGGCTGGCGCAGGTCTTCTTCACCGATATCCAGGGTCTGCTCGACGCACCTTGGGGGGTTGCCGAAAGCGACTTTGTCTACCCGCAAACGCGCGGCCAGCGTCCGGAGAATTTCTCAGAGAGGCTGCAATACGGGATTGCCCTGACCCGACTGGCCGCGGAAGACCGCGCCGTGCACAGACTGCTAGCCGAGGTCAACGCCCTGTTGCTACCGCCGAGCGTCCTTCGCGAGCCACAACTCTCCGGCCGGGTTGCCCAACTGATGCGCCCAACCGGCTGACGGCCGGCTCACCTGCATCCCCTCACCGGCGATCCACGCTAAGGCGGCCCGCCCCGAACGCCACGACCTGAAGAAAGCCGCCCGCCATGCAGATGTTCTTCATGAAGTGGATCATCTGGTCGCGATTTTCCGGATGGTAATGCGCGATCATCGCGGTCGCGATACACCAGGCGGCCAGGATCAGCGCCGTCAGGCGCGCCCGGAAGCCGACCAGGAACAGCGCACCGGCACCGATCTCGACCGCGAGCGTCAGCGCATACGCGGCCCCTGGCATCGGCAGCCCGAGTTTCCCGAAAAGCACCATGGTGCCAGCCGGCGAGAGCGCCTTCATGACGCCGGCCTGGATAAAGATGGCGCCCATGAGAACCCGACCCAGAAGCCCGACCCAGTCCATCGAAGTGGTTTTCATCCGACGATCTCGGTACCAGCAAAAAAGTAAGCAATCTCGGTTGCCGCGTTTTCGGTACTATCGGACCCGTGCACCGAGTTGGCCTCGATGCTCTCGGCAAACAGTTTTCGGATCGTGCCGTCGGCCGCGTTTGCCGGGTTTGTGGCGCCCATCACGTCGCGGTTGCGCGCCACCGCGTTCTCGCCTTCCAGCACCTGCACGACCACTGGGCCAGAAATCATGAACGTCACCAGATCGCGGAAGAAAGGCCGGGCGGCGTGAACGCCATAGAAGGATTCCGCCTGGGCCTGAGTCATCTGGATGCGCTTCTGGGCGACAATCCGCAGCCCGGCTTCCTCCAGCACGGCATTGATCTTCCCGGTCAGGTTCCGCCGCGTCGCGTCCGGTTTGATGATCGAAAGGGTGCGTTCGGTCGCCATGGCGGTCTCCTTCGGTTCAGCTTCGGCGGCTGAGTACGGGGTTGCGGCAAGAAGGGCAAGGCGCGGACGGATCTTGCACCTTGACCGGGCGACGGCGTGGGAACCGGCTTGATACGTTTGAAGTGTCGCTTTTCGGTCATAGCCGCCATGAAAAAGTGCCGGGCCAAATTGGCGGCCCAAAGGCTTGCCAGCACAGCTTTCTGTCCCAACACGGGCTGGTAGGGAAAACGACCCGAAATACTCGGGCGTGGAGGAGGTGTTGGCAAACCCCCTTCCCGGCGGTGCAATCAGACGACAAGCACCGGGCTATGCGCGGTTCGATCGTGATTTCATCTCAGCGCGGACGCACGTATATCCCGTGTCCGGCCGATGTCCCATGACTCGGCCGACGGAGTGCGGGGCCGAGAACCGTGGCGGATTTGGTCGATCAGGACCGGTACGGCGTCGATTACGTCATACCGGAAAGTACCATGACAGAAACGTCCAGGCAATCCCTGAACGCACAGTTTGCGCGCCTGGGTTCCCCGGCGCGATTGCGATTACTTGCCCGTCACATCACAGGCCAGCCGGTCTTCACCACCAGTTTCGGCCTGGAAGATCAGACGCTCACGCATTTGATCGTCGAGTCCGGCATCGATTGCCGCTTTGTCACACTCGACACCGGCCGCTTGTTTCCCCAGACGCACGCAGTGTGGGCCGAGACCGAACAGCGCTACGGAATTCAAGTCGAGGCCTTCCATCCGCGCTCTGACGCGCTCTCATCGCTCGTGCGCGACCAGGGGATAAACGGGTTCTACCACTCGGTCGGCGCCAGGCACGCCTGCTGCGGCGTGCGCAAGGTGGAACCGCTGAACCGCGCGCTGCTTGGTGCGGCGGCGTGGCTGACCGGGCTGCGCGCTGATCAGTCGGACACGCGGCAGGACTTCGACTTCGTGTCGATCGATGCGGAGCGGCAATTGCTCAAGGTCAACCCGCTGCTGGACTGGTCGCGTGAGCAGGTAGCGGCGCTAGTCCGCGACGCCGGCGTTCCGCACAACACCCTGCACGCCGAAGGCTTTCTGTCGATTGGCTGCGCCCCCTGCACCCGCGCGGTGGCGCCCGGCGAACCGGAGCGTGCCGGCCGCTGGTGGTGGGAACACGACCAGACCCGCGAATGCGGGCTGCATCTGACCGCGGACGGCCGCCTGGTACGCGCATCATGAGGGGCCTCACCCACCTGCAGCGCCTGGAGGCCGAAAGCATCCATATCTTCCGCGAAGTGGTCGCCACCGCCGATAACCCGGTTCTGCTTTATTCGATCGGCAAGGACAGCGCGGTGCTGTTGCACCTCGCGATGAAGGCCTTCCACCCGGCGCCGCTGCCCTTCCCGCTGCTGCACGTCGATACGACAT
>DASYBP010000333.1:0-15831 GCA_036500715.1 Rhodopila sp. | reverse complement strand
GCATGCTCGTGGACCAGCATCTGTTCGGCGAACACCGACAAATTGAAGGCTTGGTGCAGCACGTCGCCCTTCCACTTTAGCCGCCGCGCCACCCCAGGCAGCAACTTGACCTCGGTGTTGTCGCACAGGTTGGTGTGGCCGGTGGTGCAGTATTCGCACTCGCCGCAGAACACCGACAGGCAGGTGATGACGTGATCGCCGGGTTTGACGTAGCTGACGTCCTCGCCCACCGCCTCCACCACCGCCGCGCCTTCATGGCCAAGCACTGCGGGCGTCGGGTAGGGATACAACCCCTCCATGAAATGGAGATCCGAGTGGCAGAGCCCGGCATACGCGGTGCGCAGCAGCACTTCCCGCCGCTTCGGCTTTTCGATCTCGACGTCTTCGATGGTCAGTGGCTGGTGTGCGGCGTGGAAGACGGCGGCTTGCATGGAAGTTTCCTCAGGTTTCTAAGTTGAAACCTTAGCCGCATCACGCGCCGTCGCCAATCCTTCGCCGTCTCGGCAACCGCGCGCTCTCCAGCGGGGCGGACCGCCCCTGGCCTACGCTGCGTCATCGTGGATTCGACGTAGGCCGCGGCGTGACTCGAAACCACGCCGCACCGACGAAGCGGTCTATTTAGGACTGGCGCCGCTGTCGTTGGCAGTGCCTGCCCCACCCGACGAACCGTCCATACCGCCCGCCGCTCCCGGCGTCCCAGCAGGCGCCATCGACCCGCTCGAGCCCATGGACGCGCCACCGAATGTTTGCCCCCGCTGAGCGGCCTGATAACTCTCGTCGTTCAGCTTGTCGACTTGCGCATTCTGCGAGGTATCGGTGCGGCTATGCATCATGTGGCTGCCATGGCCGGCCATGGCAGAACGATGAGTGGACTGCCCGCCCATGGACCCGCTTTCGTTCGACGAACCCATCCGTTCGGCCGGGGCCGCCGTGGGGGCCATCGTGTTTGGCTGCGATCCGGGGTTGGTCTCCGTCGCCGGCGCAGTCGCCTTGTTATTGGCCCCGGTGTCAGCCGGCTTGGTATCGTTTTGTGCGAACGCTGGCACCGCCGCCAGGAGCGCGACGGTGCAGACAGCCTGGAGCAATCCTGCCTTTGCCATGATTCCTCTCCTTCCTAACTGACCGGGCGCGCGGCGACTCACGCCCCCCGGTAAAATCACTAGGTGGTGGCCGCTTCGGTCTAATGCCATCACTTCATGTTGCGCAGGGCGCGGGCGGCCGCTTGCGTGCCGCCGGCCGATCGTCTACACATCCGGCCTATGGCACATCCGCTTCCTGCCTCACGATTTTGGTACCGCTGGTTTTTCCCGGCGGCGTAAGGATCGTGCACCCGTAGCAAGAGCCAGAAGTCGCCTCATCCCGGCGGCTTTCGTGTTTTTTGCCCCTCTCGTATCGAAACCCGCTGAAGATGCAACGGCCTTTGGTTCACGAACCAAGGAGTCTCAGATGCAGCAAAGCAGTTTCGATTTTGACGTGATCACCGGTCCGGCGCCCACCCGGTCGAAGCCGAAACCCGAACCCAAGCCTGCCACCCACCCCGAGAAGCCACCTGTTGGATCCGGTGAAACGACGGCGCGTTTGCCGCCCTCAGCCGAATCGGCTACTGGTCGGTAGCCGCCCCACCGACTGGAAAGACGCGCCATGAAGCTGATGTGGTTCCACTTGATGCCGTACACGGAGTTGCCGGACGACTTCAAACAGAAGCATCCATCAATCTGGGTCGACATCCACTCCTCGCTGTTCGATCCGAAGCGCGCCCACCTGATGTACAACGACTTCATGGATGAACTCGAATACGCCGCCGATTGCGGCTATGACGCGATCTGCGTGAACGAGCATCATTCCAACGGTTACGGCCTGATGCCCTCGCCCAATCTGATCGCGTCCTCATTGGCGCGGCGCACCACCGACGCCACGATCTGCGTCATGGGGAATTCGCTCGCGCTGTACAACCCGCCGACCCGGGTAGCCGAGGAATTCGCAATGCTGGATGTGATCTCCGGCGGCCGGCTGATCGCCGGCTTTCCGGTCGGCACGCCGATGGACGGCTGCTACGCCTACGGTCAGAATCCGAGTCAGTTGCGCGATCGCTATCTGGAAGCCCACGACCTGGTCATCCGGGCGTGGCAAGAGAAAGACACCTTCGCCTTCAACGGCCGCTACAACCAGCAGCGCTATGTCAACATCTGGCCACGTCCGGTCCAGCAGCCGCACCCGCCGATCTGGATTCCCGGCGGCGGCTCGATCGAGACCTGGCAGTGGTGTGCCGAGATGGACTATGTGTACTGCTACCTGTCCTACTTCGGCCACAAGGTCGGCAAGGCGACCATGGACGGCTTCTGGACGGAAATGGACCGCCTGGGCAAGGACCGTAATCCCTATCGCGCCGGCTTTGCCCAGACCGTGTGCGTCGCTGAAAGCCACGACCGGGCGATGGAGGTGTATCAAGAGGCAGCCGAGTATTTCTTCGGCCGCTGCCTGCACGTCGATCCGCGCTTCGCCGCGCCGCCGGGCTATACTACCGAGGCGACGATGCGCTTCGGCCTGACCAGCCAGATCAGCGCCATCGCTGCCAGGTCGCAGGCGCGCCCCACCCAGATGCGGGAACTGGTCGATGCAGGCTACATCGTAATCGGCACCCCCAGCCAGGTGACGGAGCAGATTGTCGACCTCGCCCAGAACCTTAACGTCGGCAACCTGATGCTGCTGATGCAGTTCGGCAACATGAACAAGGACCTGACCCGCTACAATACGAAACTGTTCGCCGATAAGGTGATGCCCACGCTGAAGAAGTTCTACGCGGAGTGGGAGCACCGCTGGTGGCCGAAGCCCATGGAAGACACGCAGCGCGCAGAAGTTCCGGCCTACGCGCCGACGCTGCGCGCGGCGGAGTAGGCGGAAAAGTCGGGGCCCTGCTCCGAACCCCGCCAAGGGCCGACGGTCCTTGGGACCCCGGTATTGGGGTCGGTGGGCAGGAAGGGGCAAGCGAGTTACCGAGCCGCCGCGTGTTGCTCAATCCCGCCCGAGAAAGTCCAGCACACGGTCGGTCACTTGTTGCTTCGGAAACATTGAGGCAAGCGCCCGGGCTCGAGTGAGCGGGTCGCTGGCGAAGAAACGTTCGTACAGCACCTGCCGGTTGCCGAACGAACTGCAAGCGATATCCCACGCAAGGTGGAACAGCCTCACCCGGTCCCCCGCATCGCTGCCGTCCGTCGCCAGATACTGCTCGATATGCCCCGACAGCGGGCCCGCCATATCGGCCCGCGTCGGCAGGGCCATCAGGCTGGACGATCCCAGAAGTTGCAGGATTTCCACCATTTTGGGATAAGCCGTCATGAACAGATTGCGCGTCGTCTCGGCCGGCAGCGGGGCAGGGCACATCACCCCCCATTCGTCTACCTCGGCGTCCGCCTCGGCCGCCCGCATGCAGGCACGCATGAGTTCCGTATACATCACCAGTTCGCCGATCCGCTCCTCCGAATGCGGCAGATGCGCGGTCCCTAGCGTCTCAGTCATTAGCAGCGCCACACCCAGCACCAGTTCGCATTTGGCCAGGTTCTTCGCACACCCTTGATGCGCGGTATGGGCGGACGAATGCGTCACCGACGCCGTCCCGTTCAGCAGGCCGACGTCGCCATGGATAAACACCCGGTCCCACGGCACCACTACATCGTCGAAAAACACGATGCTATCCATTTCCTCGAACCGCGACCCCAGCGGATGGTCGAAATGCGATTTTCCCTCGTCGAAGCTGTCGCGGCACAGGAAGCGCACTCCCGGCGTATCGCAGGGGATGGCAAAACTCAGCGCGAATGGGCTGTAATGGTCCAGGTGCTGCGCCAGCCGAGGCGAATAGATCGCGATTTCATCGGCCAGTGGCCCCAGAGTGGCCAGCACCCGCGCCCCGCGGACGACAATGCCGGCCGAGGTCTCCTTCACCGCCTGAAGTGCTGTTCCTTCCTGCAGGTTGAACATCCCGCTGACATGCCGGCTGCGCTGCAGATTGATCAGCGCATGGGTCAACACAAGGTCGTTTTCGGCGATATATCGGTAATAGCGCCGCATGTTCTCAGCGAACATGGGCTTCGCGCGGCCGAAATAATCCGCCGACCCGGCCCAGCAGGCGAACGTGACATTCATGAAGTCGGGCGAGCGGCCCATCATGCCGCACGTGGTGCGCGCCCACGCGAGCATCATCTCCCGCCGCCGGACCAGATCCTCCTGCGTCCGCGGGATGATGAACGACAGGCCGAGTGTATCCCCGGTGTCCGGACAGACAAATGTCATTGCCGCGCGCTGAGCGGGATCGCTCTGCTGGTCATACAGCGACGCGATAGCGCTGGCGCCGCCTGCCAGGCCAGGATGCACCGTCACGTCGGTGACCTGCTCGCCACGCAGCCAGACCTCGGTTTCGCGCCGCCGCAGACCGGCTAAATACTGCGCTCCCGAACGAGCCGGCATGGCACCCTCCCATTTGTTATGGTGCACCGACTTTCGATGCGCGGGGGTGACGGGTCAAGGCATCGGAATCTGACGCCGCCTAGCGCGTCGGCTGCAGCGCCCGCCAAGCGGAGAGTGGCACCCAGCTCATTTCCGGCGCTGGCGCGTCTGGCAGCATCGCGATGTACTCCAGCGAATGTCCATCCGGGTCGCGGAAGTAAACACTGGCTGCCGGTATCCACGGGATGACCACCGGTTCGTCGATCGCCTCGCCAATGCCGGAAACTGGCTGCAGTCCCGCGCGCTTCAGCGCGTCGACCGACGCTGTGACGTCCGCAACACTGACCTGGAACGCATAATGCAGCCTCATCGCCATTGGCGACGTGTGGATGCTCCACAGGCCCAGCATCGCTTGACGCGGCTGTCCGATCCAGAAGAAAGCGACGTGCCTCTCAGGCATAGTATGCGCCAGCCTGAGTCCGACGATGTCGCGGTAGAACCCGATCGAGCGGTCAAGATCGCTGACTGTGATGTGGGTCTCCCACAATCCGCCCACCGGCACGATGGTCATGCTATCTCCCTCCGCTGCGATACCGACCTTCGCGGCCTGCTCGCAGCGGGTCAAGCGACACAAAACACTGCCAAATGGCCTCTCAGGCGGTGATCCGCCCGCAGGCACTCATGTGGCGCCCCTCCGGCGACAACGCCGGGGCGAAACTCGCAAGACCAACTGGCGGCATGTGCAGATAGATCGCCTCCATGCCGCCTTTCAGGCGATAGGTCTCGTGCCAGAAGCCAGTGCCGCGGTTATCCTTGAGAAAGCCGCGCCACCACGTGCGGTGCGGCTCGCTTCTGGTAAACCGCTCCAACGATTCGAAGTTATGCCAATACTGCCTGAACCCGACATGTCGCAAACCGAACACGATGGTCTCGTGTGCTAGCAGGCCGTCCGGCTTATGCTTGCTGATCGCAGCCAGTTTCGGCGCTATCCCCAGGAAGGCCGCGATGCCACGCAACGCGTTCACCCGCATTCCCAGGTAGATGACCACAAGATCGGGATATCCAGTCAGATCAACCGACCGGCGTGATATTTTCGGTTCCACTTGGCACCATCCTCCGCCGATGTGTATGTTGTATACATCACCGCGGTGCTTACGGTGTCAACATTGAATTACCATCACGGGGATTTGCGCGGCGCGCTGCTGCACGCCGCCGAGGGGCTGCTGCGTGACGTCGGGCCAGCGGAGCTTTCCCTGCGGGCAGTGGCGCGTCGGGCCGGGGTATCGGCGATGGCGCCGTATCGTCATTTCGCTGACAAGGATGCTCTGCTCGCGGGGGTGGCGGCCGATGGGTTTGATCAGTTCGCCCGGCGGCTGCGACAGGCCACGGCGACAGGTCACGACCCACGGTCCGCCCTGACCGCGCAAGGTCAGGCCTATATTCTTTTTGCGCGCGATGAGCCGGCGTTGTTCCGCCTGATGTTCGGGCCGATCATCAGCGGCGCATCGGCGATCGATGCGCTAAGGGCTGCGGGCGCTCCCGCTTATGCGGTGCTACAGGACGCGGTCGTGGCGTTCAGGCCGGATACAGATCCCTCCGCGCGCGAGGATCTGACGCTCGCCTGCTGGGCGCTCGTGCATGGTTTGGCCTGCCTGATTGTTGACGGCAACATATGCCAGCACCTGACCGGGTCGGACATTGAAGCACAGACCGCGCGGATTCTGGATCTGCTGCTGCAGGACCGGCCCTAGCGCTACGTTGCCCGCGGCGTCGCGGGCAAACGCGACATCACCTCCAGCGCCGCGCCGTGCCTTCACCCCCCGCGCCGAAGCATCTCCGCGGTCACTTCATCCGCCGGGTAAAAACACTCTAGCGCCAATTCCGCTAGCGTAATGTCAACCGGCGTGCCGAACACCGTGGTCGTGCTGAGAAACATCATCGTTCCAGCCTCCGTCGCCAGCTTGAACGGCACCACCATCCCGCCATAATCCGGCGTTTCCGGCGCCGCCCGAGCCCCGCGCGGCGCCGGATATTCCCTGAGTTCCGCCAACAGCGCCAGCAGCACCGGGTCGGCGCTCGCCTCTGCCTGCCGGCGCAGCCGTTCAAGCAGGTGCGCCCGCCACTCCGCCAGGTTGATCGTCCGCGGTGCCAGACCCGAGGGATGCAGCGCAACCCGCATCGCGTTCACTGGCGGCCGCAGCAACTCCGGGTCCACGCCGACCAGCATTCGGGGCATCGCCTCGTTCGATGCAACCAGGGTCCAGTGACGATCCACTGCCAGCGCCGGATACGGCATATGGCCCTGAATGATCGCCTCGACCGCGCGCAGCGCCGGCCGCAGCCCAGGATCTCCCAGCTGCCGCTCCTGATACACCGGTGCATAGCCCGCCGCCGTCAAGAGGGTGTTTCTGTCGCGCAACGGGACCTCCAGTTGTTCCGCCAGGTGCAGCACCATCTCGCGGCTCGGCTGAGCCCGGCCGGTTTCCAGAAAGCTCAGATGCCGCGTGGAAACCTCGCCCTGGCAGGCCAGCTCGAGCTGGCTCACGCGCCGCCGTTGCCGCCATTCCTTCAACAACGAGCCAAATTGGATTGAGGCTTGTGACATGGCGGAAAACTAGGATGTTCCCGCGGTCAACACCATTACCTGCGAGGTCATTTATCTCCGACGTAATCGACGCCAGGCCGGCCGGTCGGATTAGCTGCTCTGTGCGACCCGGTGGCAGGTGACGTCGGGCAACGCAGCAAGGAGAGAGCGACATGACCAAGATCAACACGACCGTTGCCAATTACATCGCGTCCTGGAACGAAATTGACGCCGACAAGCGCCGCGGAATCATTGCCAGCACGTGGACCGAGACGGGAACTTATCTCGATTCACACCGTGACAGCACCGGACATGATGCGATCGATGCAATGATTGCGGCCGTCCAGCAGGTGTTCGCGGGCTACCGGTTCCGCCTGTCGAGCGGCATCGAGATGCACCACGATCGGGTGAGATTCAGTTGGCACGCAGGCGGTGCGCCGGATGCGCCACTGTTCTTCGCCGGCACCGATTTCGCGACCATCGCACCGGATGGCCGCTTCGCCGCGGTTACCGGCTTCACCGATGCGATGCCCAGCGTGAACTGATGTCCAGCGCGACCTAACGACCAACCGGATCCGCGCGGCGGTCGACAGCCCCGCGCCATCCTCTACCAGCCGCCGAGCAACGTAGCCCGCACGGTATTCGCGGCGATCATCCCCATGATCGGGATGGCGCCCAGTGGCGCATCGCTTGCTAGAGCATGCGCCACCAGCACCACGTCGCGCCCTTTTGCCCGCTGCTTGGCTTCGGCCGCTGCCTGGCACCACAGCGCCAGAACCAGGAAGCGTTCGGTCCACTGTGCCCGCTTGGCCGGCAGGATGTCGGACATGACCAGTGCGATCATGCCGTTCCGATCGGTACGCGGCAGTTTTGCCAGTGTCTTGTGTACCTGGGGTCCGTCCTCGAACCAGGAGCCGAACACATCGTCCGTTCCCATCCAGTCAGCGCCGCGCGCAAATCCAGCCTCGATTCCCGCCGGCGTGCGATCGGACGGGTCCAGCGCCTCGAACAACTGATCCGCTTCCGCCTTCACGTCCATCAGGCGATCTTTCCATTCCGCTCCGCCCAGAATTTCGGCTATCTGCAACAGCGACGGCGGCGGCACGGCGTTGTGTTCGACCGAGGCGCCGATCGCATGCTGCACCATCGTATCGACAAACCCCTTGTCGACCCGCGCGGTGGGGGCGGCCATCTGTGCCTCGCGCAGCAACTTGCCGATCTTGCCTCGTGCGAGATCCGAATCCGCCCAGCCATCCACCACGCCGGTGCCATGCCGCAGCAACAAGCCGGCAAAAACCCCCTTCTTGGCCACCCGGCTGGTCGCGAGGATACTTTGCGCCCCCGATCCGTCGAGGGTCGTGGCGTAGATTTCCAGATCGCGGCTGGGCGTCGGCCAGACGCCGATCTCGACCCCAGCGAGACGCGCCTTCCGGATCGCGGCGTCGAGCGGCGGACGGTCGGACGCGGGGATCCAGTTGCGGATGGTGATCGCCCGCCGCAACGCGTCCGGCGACATCGTGTCGGGGTGCGCCGTCTGCTCCAGCGCCCCCGCCGCCGCCGTCCGCACCGAGGATTCGTTGTCCAGCAGAAGCAGCGGCACCGCGTCACGAAGAATTTGATGCGGCGACAGCGCCAGTTCGGTTGCCATGAAGCTGCGCAGCATCGCCGGCAGGATCGCACCCGAACCTTTGAGCGCGTCGATAACCTCGAACGGCGACGACACCATGCGGGCCAGTTCGTCCATGAATTCACGCACCATCCGCATCATCGCCTCGGGCGGACCGTCCAGCTCGTCCGGCCTGAAGCCAGCGTCGGCCAGCGCGGTCTTGGCGTCGTCGTCAATCGGAACACGCGCCTCGGTCAGCGCGGCGCACATCATGAACCAGTCTTCCCGCGGCATGGTATCTGCCTTGCCGATCGCGACGAGCCGCTGCTGAAAGGCGTCCAGCATGTCATCGGCCCAGTTCCAACCTCGATCCTGCCGATAGCGGACGAACTCGAGCACGGTGGGCAGCAGCGACTGGTAGGCATGAACCAGCGCATCGTCTCGCTTGGGAGCGCTGGCCGCGGCGATCAGCGACTCGGTGACCACCGGCAGCATTTGTGGCATCTGTTCCAGCCAGGTACGGTCTTCTACGGCGATCTCGGTTGCGCGGTGACGCGCGACCCGTTTGGCGATTGCCTTGAGGCGGCTGCGGTCGAGCGGGCTCGCCTCCGGCGGTTCGGTCGGGTCGTCCCCTATCCGCGGGACTTCGTCGTCGTCAGCATTCTGAACACCGTTGAGAAAATCGGAAATTTCTTCATCGTCCAAGCCACCGCCATCAACCGCCTCGATGATGTCCTCGACGACGGCGGCGATGAGGGCAGAATCGCCGGTCCGGGTGAAACGGACGCGGCTCAGTTCCTCGTTCTCGAAGCTCCAGGTGCCCTCCACCGTCGCGGTGAACGACGGATGGTCGATCCTGACGCGGAAGTGGGTCAGGCTCCGCAGAGCCTCGATCCGCACAATGCAGTGCGCATCTGGTAGCTCGATCGTGTCCTCGTCCAGCAGGATACCGGCCGTTCCAGCCGGCCGGTGCTCCGCCAGTTTTCGCTTGTAGGCCAGCTCGTTCTCCGGATCGAAGAAGAAGTCGCCCAGCAGCATCTCGGCAACTTCAAGCAGCCCTTCATTTGCGATATCCGGCTCCGCCGACGCGGGAGGGGTGATGGTGGTGCGTTTGGCCATGATGTTGTCCCCACAAAAGCTAGTGTCCGATCGCGGTAAAGCGTGAGTCGTAAAGCGATCACGATTTCCGCGCGAATCGGCCACTCCAAACAAAGTGCGATGTATCGCGCTTCGGTAATGCGACACTAGTCCGCCAGCGACGCCAGTTCTGCCCTGAGCGCCGCGATGCCGTCGCCGGTTTCGCTGCTAGTGGCAAGTATGCGCGGGAACGCCGCCGCATGCGAGCGGGCGAGGCCTTCGGCTTCCCGAACCTTGCGCAGCAGGCCCGGTGCTTTCAGCCCGTCCGTCTTGGTCAGCACAAGCTCGAACGTCACCGCCGCTCGGTCGAGCAGATCCATCACGTCATGGTCGGCCTGCTTCACCACGATCCGCGAATCGAGCAGCAAGATCACCCGGCGCAGCGTCGGGCGGCCGCGCAGGTAATCGAACATCATGCCCTGCCAGTCGGCCTTGATATCTTTGGACGCGCGTGCGTAACCGTACCCGGGCATATCGACCAGGATCAGCCGGCCGGCCAGGTCGAAGAAATTCAGCTGTCGAGTCCGCCCAGGCTCCGAGGAGACACGTGCCAGCGTGTTTCGCCTGGTCAGCGCGTTCAGCAACGAGGATTTGCCGACGTTCGATCGGCCGGCAAAGGCAACTTCCGCCCCGCTCAGCGGCGGCAGCTGGTCCAGCTTCTGGGCGCCGAAGAAAAATTGGCACGGGCCGGCGAACAGCAGCCGCCCCGCCTCCAGCAGGTCTTCGGTCAGGTGCGCGCCAGGCTGGGTTTGGCCAGGCGCGTGCGCCGTTGAATCAGCCATTGTTGAGCGACCGACAGGATGTTGTTCCAGCTCCAGTAGATGATCAGGCCGGCCGGGAACTTCGCCATCATGAAAGTGAAGATGATCGGCATGAACTGAAACAGCCTCGCCTGCACCGGATCCGGCGGCGGCGGATTCATCTTCTGTTGCAGGAACATCGTCAGGCCCATGATCAGCGGCCATGCGCCCAGATGCAACAGCGGTACGTATGCCGCCGGATTGAATGGGAGCAGGCCGAACAGGTTAAACACGTTCGTCGGGTCCACCTGCGAGAGGTCATGGATCCAACCGAAAAACGGCGCCTGGCGCATCTCGATCGTAACGAAGATGACCTTGTATAGCGAGAAGAACACCGGAATCTGCACCACCATCGGTAAGCAGCCCGACGCCGGGTTCACCTTTTCCTGCCGGTACAGCCCCATCATCTCCTGCTGCATCTTCTGCGGATCATCCTTCAGCCGTTCCCGCAAGGCCGTCATCTTCGGCGCCAGCAGCTTCATCTTGCTCATCGAGCGGTAGGAGTAGTTGGCCAGTGGGAAAAACAGCGCCTTCACGAAGACGGTGAACACCATGATCGCGAGGCCGAAATTGCCCAGCAACGCGTTCAGGTAATCCAGCGCGAAGAAAATCGGTTTGGTCAGGAAATAGAACCAGCCGAAATCGACCGCCTTGTCGAAACTCGGGATGCGAAACTCGCTCTCGTAGTTGTCCAGCAGCGTCACCACCTTGGCGCCGGCGAACATATGGCTGATCGTCGTGACGTCGCCGTTGGTGGGCGCGGTCAGTGGGTCGGTGCTGATCGTGTCCACCTGGTAGTGGTCGCCGTGGTCGTCGATGTGGCGGAAATTGATCTTGGACGGCAGCGCCTGGTCCGGGATCAGGGAGGTCAGCCAGTATTTGTCGGTAATGCCCGCCCAGCCGCCCGTTGTCGTCGCATCGTATGCCAGGCCCCCGTGCTTGTCGCCCTCCGATTTGGCCTTGTCATACGAAGTTTCCTGCAAGGTGCCGTCGACGACGCCAAGCAGACCCTCGAATAGCACATAATAGCCGGCAACCTCCGGCTTGTAATCGCGCCGGATGCGGGCCCAGGGAAACAGCGCCACCGGCTGACCGGTGCTGTTCTTCACCGTCTGGTTGACCGAGAACATGTAGTTGTCGTCGACCGACAACCCGATCTGAAACGTCAGGCCGCTGCCATTGTCCCAGGACAGCGTGACCGGCTTGGCCGGCGTTAGCGTGTCCGACGAAGCGGTCCAGGTGGTGTCGTTGTCCGGGAGTTTGACCGACGCACCGGCTGGCGCCGTCCAGCCATATTGGATGTAGTAGGGATGGTCCTGAGACCGCGGTTCCAGCAGCCGGACCAGCGGCGAATCAGGCGCGATTTCCTCGCGGTAATCCTTCAGGACGAGGTCATCAAGCTTGGCACCGAGGAGGTCAATGGAGCCCTCGACGCGCGCGGCCTCGATCTTGACCCGGGGAGCCGAACGCGCCTCGGCTGCCGGTGCGGACGGCACCGCGGCGCCCGGCGCCTCCTCCCGCGGGGTGGTCGTGGGATGGTCCGGCGTCAGCGCGATCGGCTGCGGCGCCGGCTTGGGCAGATGCGGCGCGACCAGCATCTGAAAGCCCAGTAGAATGGCTAGCGATACCGCGATCGCCAGGAATAGCCGCTTCTGGTCCATCAATGCTCCATATTCCGGTCGATTGGTGCCCCGGACTTCGCTGGCCCGAACTTCGTTGGCACGGGATCGACGCCGCCTTCATGCCACGGGTTGCAGCGCAGAATACGCTTCGCCGCCATCATCGTCCCGCGCGCCGCGCCATGCACCTGAAGCGCCTCCACCGCGTATTCGCTGCAGCTTGGCCAAAAGCGGCAGTGCGAGCCGATCAACGGGCGCACCGTCCACTGATAGACGCGGACAGTGCCGATCCCGACCCGAGCGACGGGGGTCATACCCCGGTTCTTTCCAACGCGCCCCTGATATCGCCTTGCAGAGCGATGAAATCCCGTTTGCGTGTGCTGTCCCGCCCGATCAGCACCAGATCATACCCGGTCACCTGGCACTCATTTAGCAGCAGCCGCGCCGCTTCCTTCAATCGCCGGCGCGTGCGGTTGCGCGTCACGGCATTGCCGACCTTTTTTGTCACCGTAAACCCCAGCCGGACCGGCAAGGCGTCTCCCCGTCGCAGGGCCTGCAGAACCACCCCACCCACGGCGGCCTTTCTGCCAGCCGATGCCACACTTAGGAATTCGGCCCGCCGCCTCAAGCGTCCCGCCCTCGCAACAGGGTTGCCGGCAACCGACGACTCTAACGCGGCTGGCATGGTCGACACACCAGCAGCGTGCTGCGTCTCAGGCGGATAGCTTTTTGCGGCCTTTTGCACGTCGGTTAGCCAGAACCTTGCGACCGCCCACAGTCGCCATGCGGGCGCGAAATCCGTGCCTGCGCTTGCGGACGAGCTTCGACGGTTGATAGGTACGCTTCACGACGACTCTCCGAAACCATTGGAAACGGCGGCTCGCCTGCTCGTTCCCCTGCATACGTGCCGGCGGGCGCCTGCGCCCGGCGACCCGTCAAGAGCGGCGCCTTATACGGATGCCATCCTGCCGCGTCAATCGCCGCCTGATGCCGGCTTTCGCAGATAATCGAGCAACGCCTGGTGGAACGCATTCGGATCCTGGATCTGCGGCGCATGCCCCAATGCAGGGAACTCTACCAAGGTGGCATGCGGTATCCGTGACGCGGCCTCCTTGCCGAGCGCCGCGTAGTTGCCTAGCGTCCGCCGTATCGCGGCCGGGGCGAAATCCTTGCCGATCGCCGTCGTGTCCCTGTCGCCGACCATCAGCAGCACGGGCATCTGCAGCGCGCCCAACTCGTATACCACCGGCTGAGTATACAGCATGTCGTAGATCAGCGCGGAGTTCCAAGCGACAAGCCGGTGACCAGGACCCAGGTTCAGCCCCGCCAGCATCTCCACCCACGTCTCGTAGTTCGGGCGCCAGGTGCCGGCATAATAGGTCCCGCGCTCATAGTCGCGAATGCGCTGTGCCGAGGTGTGGAGTTCCTGTTGGAACCAGGTGTCGACGCTTTGCCATGGCACACCTTTCGCTTTCCAGTCCTCCAGCCCCACCGGATCGACTAGCACCAGCCGATCGACCGCGTCCGGATACATCAGCCCATAGCGGATCGCCAACATCCCGCCGGTGGAATGCCCGATCACCGTCGCCTTGCCGATCCCAAGCGAGGCTAGCAGCGCCTGCGTGTTCCCTGCGAGCTGCTGGAAGCTGTACTGATAATGCGCCGGCTTGGTCGATTTGCAGAAGCCGATCTGATCAGGTGCGATGACGCGGTAGCCGGTGCCGGACAGGCGGGCAATGGTTGTCTGCCAGGTGGCGGAACAGAAGTTTTTGCCGTGCAGCAACACCGCCGCCTGCCCGTTCGGGTGCGCCGGTCTGATATCCATGTAGGCCATATCCAGCGCCTCGCCTTGCGAGGTGAAGAGGAAATGCGCGACCGGCCATGGATAGGCGAAGCCTTGTAGTTCCGCCCCATAGATCGGATCGGCGCGGGCCGGCCCGATGACGGCCGCGACAAGCGCGACCGCCAGACCGAGAACCCGTGGACAGCTCATCCGGGACCTTCGGTACGGGCCGGCTCGGTTACAATCGAGCCATGACCGTGCGAGCAAAATCCTCCGCCAGCCGCCACTTTGTCTCGTTCCCCACACCGAATACCATCTCCTGCAGGCCGTCGCGTTCCAGCCCGCGGATCCGTTCGATCAATTCGTCGGGCGTTCCGATCAGGCAAAGCTCCCGGATCAACTCAGCGTCGATCAGTTCTGCCTCGCCCGGATGCAGATCGGTGTAGTGGAACTCGTGCGTGCGGAAATGCCGATGTTCGGCTTGGGTCTGCTCCACCAGCGCACAATACGGCTTCCAGATGCGCCGCAGGAACGGCGGCGGGTCCATGCCGGTTTCCTGGACCATGTCGTAAAAATAATAAACGCTCGCCATCACATTGGCCCCGACCGCCCGCTTGATCCGATCCGAGTCGACTGCTTCCCCAGGCTGCAAGACCGCGACGTTGGTCAGGGTCGCATTCCTGAACCTGGCCATGTCCCCGCCGTTTCGCGCCGCCCCTTGGCGTGCATGTCCCAGGGCGTCCTGCACCGCCAGGCCGCGCGGCGGGATCGCAAACACCAGGCCATCGCCATACTCGCCGGCCAGCGCCATCGCTCGCGGCCCGAATCCGGACACATACATCGGAATCCGCGGCAGCAGGTTCATGAACCGGTCCTCGTGGCGCAGCATCTTCACCGGTCTGGTCCGGCCTTCGAAGGCGTAGTCCACCACCTCGCCGTCCAGCAGCGCGCGCGTGACCCGCAAGTACTCGCCGAACGCCGTGATCTTCATCGGCCTCTGGCCCAAGGTACGCATCGCCGTGTTCCCGGTGCCGATACCCAGGAACACCCGCCCCGGCGCCATGCGGTTCAGTGTCGCCATCGCGGCCACCTGAACCGGCGGAATGCGGGTGCCGCAGATCGCCGTCCCGGGCCCGATCCGCAACCGTTTGGTCTGCTGCGCCGCCATCGCGCAGACGACATACACGTCGGAGTACATCATCTGGCTGTCGGCAACCCACGCGGAGTGGTAACCCAGGCCCTCGATGAAGCTATAGAACCCGATCTCATCGATGTCCGACATCACGCAGAAACCGAATTTCATTCTCTGGTCCCCCCTCGGCCGCCCAGACTGTGGGCGTTCGGCGCGAGCGTTCGTCCTCAACGTTCATCCGGTTTCCCAGGGATCGGCGCGGCTGGCAACCCGCTGCGCCGAGGCGATGGTCGCGCTCGGAAACGTTACTTAGCCGCTCAGTTGGTGTCGTTCCATTGCTCAGGCAGCAGACCATTGTTCAAGGTGCCGTCCGGCCGCACCGTCCCGGGCGGGACGTCCTTGTCCATCGTCCCGGGCGGGACGTCCTTGTCCATCGTCCCAGGCGGGAGGTCGCTGTCCGGGCCGCCATGCCGCGACGACCCCGCGCATCCGCAAACCGCCGCGCCAGCAATCCCCAGCGCCGCGACCGCCCGAAGCCAACTCGTTCGCATCGTGGTCCGTCCTGAGCCAGTGTTGTTCGGGGTCAACATAACGGGTGCGATGGCCGCCTCGGCGGCACTAGAACCTTAATTTTCCGTAGGGTATCTCACCAAATCCTGTCCGTTGGACTGCTTGTCGGCACAACGACACCGGCCTACAGCTGTCCTCCCGCGGGAGATTGATACGTGTC
>DASYBP010000332.1:0-6712 GCA_036500715.1 Rhodopila sp. | reverse complement strand
GTCGCCGACGCGGTGCACCCGACGATCACCGGCACGCGCCCCGCAGCAACGCCGACGACGAGACGCGTGGTTCGTGCATGTTCGGACAGCGACAGCGTGGCGGCCTCGCCCGTGCTGCCGCAGACAACGAGGGCGGTGGTGCCGCGGCGGATCTGCCGGTCCGCCATCATCGCGATCGCGGTCTCGTCCACCCGCCCGTCGCGGAACGGCGTCGCGAGCGCCGTGATCGACCCGTGCAACCGCGAGAGCAGGTCACGCATGGCGAACCTCCTGTCGGACCCCAAACATCGGCCAGTCGGCCGTGATCAGCGTGCCCGTCTCATGCTGCTGCGCGCGCACGGACGAAAACCCGGCGCTTCGCAAGAGACCCATGACGGCGCCGGCCAGTGCGCCGGTCCGGTCGTTCAGAACGATGCGGCCGCACGGAAGGAGCGCACGGCGCGCGAGGGCTATCGCCTGCGTCGCGTCGCTCAGTGTGGCTAGATGCGGCATCAGCAGGATTTCGGCCGGGTCCGCCTGGGTCCGCGCGGCGACCGACGTCTCCGTCGCACCCGCGCAACCGCGGCCGATCAGCCCGCACAGCACTTCGAGGGCCTCTGGTCCGATCACCAAAGCACGCGCGTCCTGGATCGGCTCAGCGGCGTCGAGAAGCGCCGCTACGTCTGGCGTGCTTGGCGGGGCCGATCTTGCGGCACCTGACCTGGCGAACGAATGTGCGACCACACAAAGTCTCCGTCACAGTTGGTGACAGAAAGTTCGGGCGCTTCGCATAGGAATGCGATGCGGCGCCCCTTGTGGCCGCGTAGGAAAGTCATAGACGGTGGGGCGGAATTCGCCGTCCCTCAAGCCCCTCTTTAGAAGGTGATGTTCGTACGCAGGCCGAGGACGAACTCGTTCTTGATACGCGCGCCGGGGACGTTCGGGTTGGGAATGCCGCCGCCGGGGTTGAACACGTATTGAAGGTCGGGCTGCACAAGCCACCAGGGCGCAATCTGCGCCTGATATGTCAATTCGATGAAGCTTTCCGACGAGCGGACCGGATAGGCGGTGCCGGTGAACCGCCCGACATCCTTGTCGAGGCTGGACGCGGATCCGCTGATCTGCCCGAAGCCGTAGCCGAGGCCGACCGTGTCGCTGTCCCGCCCCGCGAATGGCGCTTTCAGCGTGACACCGGCATCGAGGGAAAAGTTGATCAGGTTGCGGTCTTCCGGCGCCCCCATGAACCGGGCGAACACGCCGAGGGCGCGCGCGCTTTTCGGGTCCGGCTGCCAGACCACCTGATCCATCAGGCCGTAAATGCTGAAATTGCCCCGGCGCATCCGGGCGATGCCGGTACTGGCCGGATTGGCGAGCGAGACGCCGTTTTGATCGAAGCGCTGATCCGGGAATGTCGCGGTATCGTACCAGAATCCGAGCTTGTAGGTCCCCGGTAAGCCCGCAGGCGGCGCGCCTTCCGCCGGCGATGCGGGCGCGGCATTCAGCGCATACTGTAACTCGGCAATGAAAAGCGCGCCGGTGTTGAAGTTGAAGCGGGTGCCCGTCTGCGCCGCGCCGCGCAACTGGCTGTCGTTGTTGAAGGGGCCGCCGGGCGGGTTGTCGTCGAAGACGCCGCCGAGAATCGTAATCGTGTCCGTCGGCTGCCCGCGCAGCCGCACGCCGGGCGTGGCCAACGGATAGACCGGACCGCCACCGTAGAGATCGACCGACGGTATCAGCGGCCAGCCCATCATCGTATTGATGAAGATGCTGGATTGCTGGCTGATCATGAATTCCTGATCGAGGCTTTGCTGGCCGAGTTTGACGTCGAACTTTCCGTGCAGGAACGATTGCTGGTACCAAAGCTCCCAGAGCCGCGTTGACCGATCGGCCTCGATCCCGCTCGCGGTTTGCAGCGAGTGGAGATTGTCGGTGCTGAGATTGCGCCCGTGGATTTGCAGGCCGCTCACGTTGAAGATCGCGCCATCCAGCCCGATCATCTTGCCCAGGTCGGCGGCGACGGTGAGCTGCGTCACGCCGTCATAGGCCGCGCCCTGATGCACCCCGCCGGTGACGTTGCCGAGCACCTCGCTGGTCTCGGTCAGACCGAGCGTAATGCCGTAATCGCCAAGCGTGGTCCTCAGCCCGCCCATGTCGCCGAACAGGTTCGAGCGGTCCCAAATACCCTTGGGCGCCGCGGGTGCCGCCGGTGGAGGCTGTTCCGTCGAAGCCGTTTGCGCCGCCGCTAGATTTGCCCACAACAGCGACGCCGCGAGTGCGCTGCATAACGCGCAGTCGCTCCACCAACGACGGTCGTCACTCATCGCAGTCGTCCTCGGCTATCGTCTGAGACGGCCGGTCCATATCTTGGTATGCGAGCCCAGTTCGGAACAAAACGAGAACGTCGATCTGCATAGTAAGGTGTCCTCATTTCAGAGGGGTGGCGTTCAAGATTTCAGAGGTGTGGCTGTTTCGAATATCAGACTGGAAAGACGTTACCGCGTAGGGCGGCCACTTCTGTCTCGCCACACCCGCATACCCTTTCGGGTGAGACGATCCGCGTACGCAATTCCGGTCCCAACGCCGATCGGACTCAACAAACCGTACCCGTTCAGCACGCGGACCGCGGCCAGAATGCCGCTTGCGCCCCCGAAGCAAGCTTTCATCTGCGTGCGTGCGCGCCAGGCTCGAAAACCATCCGGAATAACGTCAGCACCGCACGCGACACGGTGCGAGCGCGCAATCGCCCTCGACTTTGCAGGCAAAGAGCAGCCCCGCGATGCCATTCCGCGCGGCACATGCCGCTCTTCTCGCGACCTCTCGAGCGGGCGTACGAATTCTGTCCGTGCGCGTGCGCGGACGACGCCGCTCCCTTCAGGTACGAAGCGCTCGTATCGATAGTCCCATGCGACCGCAATCGTTGCGGGGCGACGCCAAACCTCAGCGGGCAATTGCCTGATGATGCGCGCCGCACGTCGGTCCGCCTCCACCCGAAGCAGGTCCGGCACGGTCGGGCACGTGGAAATCCTCTGAGGAAAGATCATGATGCATCTCGCAGGACGACGTTCTCGGAAAGATCAGGCTCATGAATGCCCGCAACGTTGACCGTGTCAGCCAAGCATCCTTCGAGCAGACTGCCCGTCATGACCCACCGCCGAGAGCGGTCGAAACGACCTTGTATGCAATCAGCGCTACGGCGATGAGGAGATAGCCGCGCAGCACACCCATCCAGACCCTGGTCGCCACCGTCAGCCGCGGCGCCGGCAGGCGCTCCAGAGGGGGCATGCGCCAGTTCCGCTTCGCCGCGTCGGGGAGGATGACCTTGTCGGCGTGTTCCCCCGGCGATTCATGCTTGCCGTTACGAAGCGCCGTGGTGATCAGAAAACCGACCAACCCTAGCATTGACCCACCGGCCAGGATTCCCAAGATCGCCTCGCCGCTGAGGTCCGGGAAGACTGTCGACGCGGTCAGGATGATCGACAGCATTACCAGCACCCAGATAACGCCACCGGTGAAGACGTTCAGCTTCCTGCCGTTGCGCCACGGGCCCAGTATCGCCTCGTCGTTGCAGAGCAGCAGTAGGAACACCGTGGCGCTGGGCAGCAACACACCGGCGAGCGCCTGCACGGCGTTGGTCAGGTAGCCAAGAAACGTGTCGCTCGAAAGCAGAACGAGCGCGGCGGCAAGCGCGATGAGGAAGCCGTAGATGACATAGAACCCGGTCGCGTCGGTGACCTTACGATGCAACGAATGCCGCACCCTGAAGACATCACTGACGGCATAGGCGGTTGCGAGTGATACCGCCGCTGCGCCGATGATGCAGGCGTCCAGCAATGCGATCGCGAAAATCGTGGCGGGGTAGGTGCCGGCGTATTTGTCGAGGGCCGTCAGAATCCCGCCGGCGTCGGTAAAGTTGCCGGCTTCCGGCTTGCCCACGAACATTTCGGCGCTGAATGACATCATCGCGATACCGCCGATCATCACCAGCGCGATTCCGATCCACAGATCAGCCCTCTCGTAACTGCTGAATGCCGGGGTGATCCGCTTATCCACCACGTAGCTCTGCTGAAAGAACAACTGCCAGGGAGCCACGGTGGTGCCGACGATGCCGATGACGAGCAGCATGACGTCCGCGAGCTTCGAGTTCGCCGGCCAGTTCGGGACGATGAGGTCGCGGGCCATCTGGCCGAGGGGCGGATGCACGGCGTGCAGCACCGGAACCAGCAGAAGACTGCCGACGACCAGCACCATGGCAAACCGCTCAAACATGCGAAAACTGCCGGTGCTGACCGCGCCGATGATCAGCGCGGCCGACCCCACCAGGACCGGCACCTTTGGGAGACCGAAATAGTGCAGCACGAAGGTGATGCCGATGAACTCGGTGACGATAGTCAGCGCGTTCAGGGCGAACAGGTCGATGACGCTGAACGCGCCCCAGAACTTGCCGAAGCGCTCGAAGATCAGCCGGGCGTGGCCAACCCCGGTCACCGCGCCGAGCCGGGCGACCATCTCCTGATTGACGAACAGCACGGGGATCAGGAGCGTGAGCGTCCACAGCAGCGTCGTGCCGTAATTCTGGCCAGCCTGCGTATAGGTCCCGAAGGCTCCCGCGTCGTTGTCGCCGACCATGACGATCAGCCCCGGTCCGACGATGGCCATCAAGGTTGCCAGCCTGAGACGCCAGGTTTTTCGGATGGCCGTGTCGCCTTGCCTTATCGTGCCAAACGCTCCGCGGATGTCACCGATATGAGCGCTGTCGAGGACCGCGGGAGCGATCGAAGCCAGTTCGATCTGTTCGAGGGCCGTTGGAGACGTCTCCGACATTTCAGGCTCCGTTCTTGAAAGATTTCGTTGCAATCGATTTTATTTGATCAGGGAAGCGGCGCCGCCCGGCCAGGCCGCTTCGGCAGCTTTTCGGCGATGCCGGCGGCATTGGCCCGTTGACGCATTTCGGCCCAGACCTGCGCGGGCGCGATGCCGCATTCATGCCAGAGCACGACGAGGTGGTAGATAAGATCGGCGCTCTCCCGCACCGCGGCGTCGGTGCGGCTGCGGACCGTCTCAAGCGCGACCTCGGCCGCCTCCTCGACGATCTTCTGCGACTGCTTCCGCAGACCGGACGCCAGCAACCGCGCGGTACGCGGATTGCCCGCCCAGGTCACCCGATCAAGCGCCGTGAATAGACGCTCGATTTCTCCCGCGGCGGCGGTGTGGTCCGGCAGTTCGGTGGTGAACCCGGCGAGCGCGGGTTTCTCGATGCGTTTCTGGACAGTCATGCTGATGCTTCGATCGTGGTTTGCAGCAGTGGTCAGCGCGCGTCCGTGAGCACGCGACTCGACTCAAGCCGAGAGGCGTACTCACGGACGTCCGACGCGGGTGAAACCGCGGCGGATGAAATCAGTTGGGAGGGAGGCCCCGGATCGGGGGTTCGGCGACCGTCCACCGGCACGTCGGGCGGCCGTCCGGCCCAACGCGCCATGAGGCGACGAGGCGCGCGCGCGGGGCTGCTGGAGCCGACGCCGAGGCCAATCCGGCCGCGCGCTCGAACTCTAGCAATAAGGCGGTCGGCAGCGCGTGCCGCCGCAGGGTATCGGTGTCGAGAAGGGCGGCCATGGGACGCCTCCTTTCGCTCAAGCTGTTGCTGGAGCTCGGGGGGCTTGGCCGCTCAGGTTTCCGTCTCTAGGACCGGAAAACCTCTGCGGGCACATGCGCAGCCCGAGCACGAATCCAGCCCATCGGAGCAGTTACAGCAGACGGAAACCGCCTACTGTCGCCCTCCGGGGACTGGCTGCTAGATCGCGGGTTCATGTGATCCCTTGTCATGTTTGCAGGTCCGGCCAAGGCCGGCGTGAAAGCCACGATCTCATGCGAGCGATTGAGGTCGCTCCATGAGGCCGCGAAATTCCCTTATACCGCTATGGGGTATGTGGCAAGAGAGAATGCCAGACCGGTTCCGCCGTTTTCTTCCCCGGGTCCGGGCAAGGTCGGGTGGACGCCGCGAACTCGTGCGTGTCGCTCCGGCTTCAAGACGAAAGCACGGTAGCGCGCTATAGCGCTATGGGGTATAGGTCATGAGGCAATGCCAGACATCGAAACCGAAAAGACCAAGCTCCTGAAGCGTCTCAATCGTATCCGCGGTCAGGTTGAGGCCATCCACCGAGCGTTGGAGAAAGACGTCAGCAGCACGAAGGTCCTGCAGCAGGCCACTGCCTGCCGTGGCGCACTCGATGGATTCATCGCCGAGGTGATCGAGGACCATATCCGAGAGCAGGTGGTGGACGCTGACGACAAGGTTTCAGCCAAATATGCGGCCGAGGAGCTGATCGGAATCGTCCACGCTTATTTGACATGATCGCGGTGCCGGTCCCGCTCATTCAGACCCCGTGACCTCATCGAAGGTGCGGCGGATATTCGCCTGCCGTGCTCGCGCTCCAGCGCGCTGGAGCGCCCCAGCATGAAGGCGGGAGCCCAGGCCTCGACGATAAGGATTGCGCCGAGGTTCCGCTTTATCGCGGTCTGGGGGCCTGGCCTGCTGGTTATGCTCGCAGATACCGATGCCGGAAACGTGGTGACGGCGGCGCAGAGCGGCGCGCAGTGGGGCTATCGGCTGCTGCCGCTTGTGCTGCTCCTCATACCCTTGCTCTACATGGTGCAGGAGCTGACCGTGCGGTTGGGTATCCACACCGGTCGTGGTCACGGCGAACTGATCCGCGAACGGTTTGGCCTCGGATGGGCC
>DASYBP010000331.1:0-12218 GCA_036500715.1 Rhodopila sp. | reverse complement strand
GGCCGTCTATCGGATGCTGCAGCGCGCCGACACCATCGGCGTGTTCCAGATCGAAAGCCGGGCGCAGATGAACATGCTGCCCCGGCTCAAGCCGGAGACGTTCTACGACCTGGTCATCGAGGTGGCGATCGTCCGCCCCGGCCCGATCCAGGGCGACATGGTGCATCCCTACCTGCGCCGCCGCGACGGTCTGGAAAAAGTCGATTACCCCACACCCGAATTGCGGCGCGTGCTGGAAAAAACCCTCGGCGTCCCGCTGTTCCAGGAACAGGCGATGCAGGTGGCGATCGTCTGCGCCGGCTTCACGCCCTCGGAAGCCGATGCCCTCCGCCGCAGCATGGCGACGTTCAAGTTCACTGGCGGGGTCTCGCATTTTAAAGCCAAGCTGATCGCGGGGATGGTCGAACGCAACTACACGGCTGAATTCGCCGAGAAGACCTTCTCGCAAATCGAAGGTTTCGGCAGCTACGGTTTTCCGGAAAGCCACGCCGCGAGTTTCGCCCTCATCGCCTACGCCTCCTCGTGGATCAAGTGCCATCATCCGGATGTGTTCTGCTGCGCGCTGCTGAACGCACAACCGATGGGGTTCTACGCCCCCGCGCAGATCGTGCGCGATGCCCGCCTGCATGGCGTGCCGGTGCGGCCGGTCTCGGTGAACCAGTCGGCATGGGAGAGCACGCTGGAAGGCGAAGCCGTGCGCCTCGGCCTGCGCATGGTAAAAGGCCTCGCCCAAATCCATGCCGACGAAATCATCGCACATCGCGGCGCAGCCTATCGCTCGGTCGAGGACCTCTGGCGCCGCGTGCATATCCCGGTCGCAGCGCTGGAGCGCCTGGCCGAGGCGGATGCGTTCCAGACCCTTGGGCTGGACCGGCGGCAGGCACTGTGGGCAATCCGCGGCCTGTCGGATACCAGGCTGCCGCTGTTCGACACCATCCAGACCGAACCAGACCCCGAACCTGACGTCAAACTGACCGCCATGACCGCGGGCCGGCAGGTGGTGGAGGACTACCGCAGCACCGGCCTCAGTCTGCGGCGTCATCCGGTCAGCTTCCTGCGACCCGATCTCAGCCGCCGACGCATCGTGCGCTGTGCGGACCTGACGACAATCCGCGACGGCAAGCGGGTCGAGGTCGCCGGCATTATTTTGGTACGGCAACGTCCAGGCAGCGCCAAGGGCGTGCTGTTCGTCACCATTGAAGACGAGACCGGCCACGCCAATCTGATCCTCTGGCCCGCGGTGTTCGAGGCGCAGCGGCGGCTGGTGCTGTCCGCCAGCATGATCGCCTGCCGTGGGAAACTGCAGCGCGAAGGGGAAGTGATCCACGTCATCGCCGAACACCTGACCGACCTGTCCGATCTGCTGCGGGGCGTGGCAGAACGCGACGATCAGCCCTTCCCCCTGCCGCACGGGCGGGGCGACCAGGCGAAGCACGGCAGCACCCCCGACTCGCGCGAGAAGAAGGTGATGGACAGCCGCGATATCTATGTCCGCGACCTCCGGATCGCCACGGGAACCGGTATCAAGGTGCCGACGCGGGATTTCCGTTGATCACGTCGTAACTGCCCCCCAGCCTCTGGACGGGCGGCCTCCCTCCAACCCCGCCACACGGCCGCCCGCGGTTCGGCTGAGCCGGCAAATTGAGAGGTCGAGGGACTTCTACCTATGCCCCCATCGGCTTCTCGTGCGCCGCGGGCAGCGCGGAAGCCACTTGCGACAGCCCGGATCATCAGGGGCCTTCCATTTTGCGCTGCCGGTATCAGCTATGTCCGCGATAAGGTTGCTTGACCCGGCTGCCTGTGGCATCGGCTGCGGTTTTCTTGGGACATCCTCGGTCCCTAATCTGGAAAGTGGTCGAGTGACTGTTTCTGATGCTCCGCGTCTCGGCTTTGGCTTCACCTTCGCCGATCTGAACAGCCGCGATGGCCTGATCCGATTGGACAAGCGCTTCCTCGAAGCGCTGGCCGCCCAGGACGCCGACCTGCATCGCCGCCTGCTCGCAGCCCGCGCCGCGCCCGACAGCCTGACCAGTCGCGAAGAATCCGATCTGATTGTGGCCCTCGGCCCGCGGTTGGACGAATTCGTGGCGGAACTGTTCGGCGTCCAGCACGAAACCGCGGTACTGATGCAAGAAACCCTGGCCCTCGACCCGATCCACGCCTGCAAACGCCTGTTCGTGCAACGCCAGGCGGTGAAGAAATACCCCGACCCCGCAGACTTCGACGGCGCCGCTCTCCGTGCTGCCCTGGAAGCCCGCATCGGTGCGCCGTTGACCGAAAAAACCTTCGCCACCCACGCCGCCGCCTCGGAAGCCGACCCCGGCGCCCTGGACGAAGCCCTCCGCTACGCCGCCTGGGCAACCCTCACGCCCGAGGGCCAGGCCCACCACCGCGGCGGCACCCTCTTCCACGTCCCCCGCCGTATCGATCCGCAGCACCTGGTGCCGGTCGAAACGATCGAACGCGACGGCGTCACCATGCTTCGTCTGCCGGAGCATGACTGGCGTCACCGCGAGGGCTTCGCGCTGACCGACCACGGCATGAATACCCAGCAGGCGCTGGACCAGGTCAACTACTGCATCTGGTGCCACACCCAAGGAAAAGACTCTTGCTCGACCGGTCTCAGGGAACGCAAGACCGGGCAGTTCCAGAAGTCAGTTTTCGGCGTCACCCTCGCCGGCTGCCCGCTGGACGAGAAAATCTCCGAAATGCACACGCTGCGCGCCGCCGGACATGTGCTGGCCGCCTTCGCCACCATCGCGATCGACAACCCGATGATGGCCGCAACGGGTCATCGCATCTGTAACGATTGCATGAAGGCCTGCATCTACCAAAAGCAGGAGCCGGTCGATATCCCGCAGACCGAGACCTCGGTTCTGAAGGACGTGCTGAAACTCCCCTGGGGCTTCGAGATCTACGCACTGCTGACGCGCTGGAACCCGCTCGACATCCGCCGCCCGCTGCCCCGCCCCGACAGCGGCCGGAAGGTGCTGATCGTTGGCCTCGGACCGGCCGGGTTCACCCTGGCACACCACCTGATGAACGACGGCCACACCGTTGTCGCGATCGACGGCCTGAAGATCGAGCCCCTCGGCTTCGACCCCCGCACGCCGGTTCGCGACGCAGAAGCACTGTTCGAAAACCTCGATGACCGCGTGATGGCCGGGTTCGGCGGCGTGGCCGAGTACGGCATCACCGTCCGCTGGAACAAGAACTACCTCAAGCTGGTGCGACTGCTGCTGGAACGCCGCACCCAGCAATTTGCGCATTTCGGCGGCGTCCGCTTCGGCGGCGGCGCCACGCTGTCGATGGACGATGCCTGGGCGATGGGCTTCGACCACATCGCGCTCTGCATGGGCGCCGGCAAGCCGACCGTGCTCGAGATCCCGAACGGCCTCGCGCGCGGCGTGCGGCAGGCGTCGGACTTCCTGATGGCCCTGCAACTGACCGGTGCGGCAAAGACCTCGTCGATCGCCAACCTGCAACTTCGCATGCCGGTCGTGGTGATCGGCGGCGGCCTGACGGCGATCGACACCGCGACCGAAAGCCTCGCCTACTACGTGCGCCAGGTCGAGAAGTTTTCCACACGCTACCGCAAGCTGGTTGCGGACAAAGGGGAAATGGCCGTCCGCCTGCCCTGGACGCCGGAAGACGCCGAAATCGCCAACGAGTTTCTGTCGCATGCCGACGCGATCCGCGCCGAACGCCAGGCGGCGGCGAAAGCTGGGCGGCCACCCGAACTGGCCGCTCTGCTGGATAGCTGGGGCGGCGCCACCATAGCCTATCGCCGGCGTCTGATCGACAGCCCGTCCTACACGCTGAACCACGAGGAAGTCGCCAAGGCCATGGAGGAAGCCGTCCGCTTCGCCGAGGGCCTCACGCCGCTGGCCGTCGAAACCGATCGCCACGGCCACGCCGCGGGGCTGCGGGTGAAACATGCCGACGGAACCGAGGCTGTGATACCCGCCCGCGCCATCCTCGTCGCCGCTGGTACCCAGCCGAACACTGTGTTCGCGCGCGAGGATCATCGCATCCAACTGGATGGCCGGTACTTCCAGGCGGTCGACGAAAACGGCGCCAAGGTCGAGCCGGTCCGCGGACTGGCCAAACCCGATCGCACCCAAGTCCTGATGCACCGCGCGGAAAATGGCCGCTTCGTCAGCTTCTTCGGCGATCTGCACCCAAGCTTCTTCGGCAACGTGGTGAAAGCGATGGGCGGGGCGAAACGCGGCTACCCCGTGGTTTCGCGCGCCCTGGCCGCTCGTCCCGCCACCGCCGTTTCCGGTGCCGAACTGATATCCGCCGCGCGGGACCGTCTGAGCGCCACCGTGCATGCCGTGCATCGCCTGACCCCCACAATCGTCGAGGTGGTCGTCCGCGCCCCGGCGGCGGCTTGCGCATTCCGGCCCGGCCAGTTCTATCGGTTGCAGAACTTCGAGGTCCTGGCGGCTCAGGACGACGAGCCCGGCATCGGCCGCACGCTGCTGAACATGGAGGGACTGGCGATGACCGGCGCCTGGACCGACCCCGACAAAGGACTGGTCAGCGTCATCGTGCTGGAGATGGGGGGCAGTTCCGACTTGTGCGACCTGCTGAAGCCCGGCGAGCCGGTCATTTTGATGGGCCCGACCGGCACCCCCACCGAAATCCCGGCCAACACCACAGTGGCGCTGGTCGGCGGCGGCCTCGGCAACGCCGTGCTGTTCTCGATCGGCGCTGCCACCCGCGCCGCCGGATCCAAGGTGATCTACTTCGCCGGCTACAAGGCGATGCGCGATCGCTACAATGTCGAAAAAATCGAGCGCGCCGCCGATGTGATCGTCTGGTGCTGTGATCAAGCGCCCGGCTTCGAACCGAATCCAGAGCGTCCGCAGGACCGCACGTTCGTCGGCAACATCGTGCAGGCGATGGCGGCATACGGTTCTGGCGCACTCGGCGATCAGGTGGTGAGGCTGGCGGACGCCAGGCACATGATCGTCATCGGCTCCGACGGCATGATGCAGGCCGTGGCCGCCGCCCGCCACGGCAGCCTCGCCCCTTGCCTTCAACCGGGACACAGCGCCGTCGGCTCGATCAATTCGCCGATGCAGTGCATGATGAAAGAGGTTTGCGCGCAGTGCCTGCAACCGCAGATCGATCCGGTCACCGGCGCTCGGACAGTTGTCTTCTCGTGCTTCAACCAGGATCAGCCGCTTGACCGGGTGGACTTCCCGGCACTGCATGAACGTCTCGGGCAGAACAGCACGCAGGAGAAGCTGACCGCGCAATGGATCGACCGAACGCTGCGGCGGGTTGGGGCGCGAACGGCCGAGGCCGCGGACTAAACCGCCCGACCGCACCCGCGGCCTTACGACCGGTCCGAGGACACCTGGT
This sequence comes from Rhodopila sp., assembly GCA_036500715.1. Classification (GTDB taxonomy): domain Bacteria; phylum Pseudomonadota; class Alphaproteobacteria; order Acetobacterales; family Acetobacteraceae; genus Rhodopila. The sequence continues at coordinate 6,845 of DASYBP010000331.1, read as the reverse complement.
CGCCCCTTCCCCTCAATTGCCGCCTCGCATCCTCGATCAACCGCCGCTCATTCCGATGTAGAAATACTATCACCGCCAAAAGTCCCAGCCCTCCCACCACCCCCAGCCCCAGCCCGACCGGCCCGCTGAGCCGCTTGGCCACGTCGCCCAGGCCATAAGCGCCGAACCCGTATAGCGCCGTCCAGCAGATCCCACCCAGGGCATTCCACAGCAGAAAACTGTGCCACGGCATGCGGTTCGCCCCCGCCAGCACGGCGGCGAACGTCCGCAGGAACGCAACGAAACGGCCAGCGAGCACCACGATCGCGCCGTATTTCCGGAACAGAAACCGCCCCAGTTCCAGCCGGTCGTCTGACAGCCCGACCTTACCTCCCCAGCGCGCCAGCAACCGGTAGCCGATCCCGCGTCCGACGAAATAGCCGATCTGGTCACCGCAGATCGCACCGGCTGCCGCCAGCGGTACCAGAATAAAGATATCCAGATGGTGGGTACTGGCCGCGTACAGCGCGCCCGCAATCATCAGGCTTTCGCCCGGCAGCGGCACGCCGGTGCTCTCCAGCATCACGCCAATAAAAATCGCCACGTAGCCGTACTGCGCGAACAGGCTGTCAAGCGTATGGAACCCGATTAGTGGCATCCCGACAACGTCCTCCCAAGCCACCCATCGGGCGGCGCGCTCCAATGCGCGAAGTTCTTAACGCTCGGCCAGGCGTTTCAGCCGACGCAAAAGCCCGTTGATCCAGTTTTCAAGAGCTAGGAGAAATTATTCTTGCAAATTAAGGAAAACTCGCCTAGATACCGAACAAACAGCGAACAGAAATACCGAACACAGCCGAGGATCAAACCATGCCCCCCACGCCGCCAGCCGCTGTCCCAGTCGCTGTCCTGGACACCGTCATCGCCCGCCTCGCCCCCCTGTTCCTCGCCGCCGCACAAGGCAACGAAACCGCCGCTCGCCACACCGCCGCGCAGATGGTCGCCGATTATCATCCAGAAACCCAGGCTGAACTCCACCTCGCCGCCCAGATCATCAGCTTCGGCTTCCATGCCCTTGAAGCCCTCAGCCAGGCGATGACGCCGGAAATGCCGCTGACCCGAATCCTTCGCCTCCGCGGCAGCGCCGTCAGCCTCAGCCGCGAATCCCACAAAGCCCAGCGTCGCCTCGACCAGCTACGCCAGGCCCGTCGCGCCGGCACCGCGGACGAGCCCGCTGCACTCACCGCAACCCAGCAGCCAAACCGGCGAATCGAGAAAGCCCTCGACTTGATCGCCGATACCCGTGACCTGATCGAAAGCGCTGCCCGGGACGGCGGCCAGACCTGGACGCAGGCCTACCAGCAGCGCCAGCGAGCCAGGCGAATGACCGAGAACCTCAGGAAGAATCAGGCCGCCCATCTCAATGGCGCAATCGCCGCCGCGTCACCGGCCTGATCGCGACGACATCATCCGATCCGCATCCAGAACCCTAAGCAATCCAATCCTCACGCCCATCACGTCAACGTGCATCGGGGTGCCGGCGGATTGCAGCGCTGCAATCTGCCTGTCATCACTCGGTCATCCGTTTTACTCACACCACGACCATACAGTCCCCGCTTCTACCAACGGGGACCCCAATGAAAACGCCAACGAAAACGAACCTTTACCGGAATTACCTGCTCGCCACGACAACCGCCGTTGCCCTGGCGACCCTCGCCACGCAGGCCGCCGCCAATCAGCCAGTGGTTACTTCCGACTACGAGCACGTCCTGCTGATCAGCGTCGACGGCATGCACGCCATCGACCTCGCCAACTGGATCCAGAACCATCCCTCCAGCACCTTCGCCAAGCTGGCCAGCACCGGCGTCGTTTACCCGAACGCCTTCACCACCGCCCCATCCGACTCCTATCCCGGCATGATCGCCCAGGCCACCGGCGCCTCGCCAAAGACCGCCGGCCTGTTCTACGACGATAGCTACGACCGCACCGAGTATCCGTCAGTCGCCTTCTACACCAGCCAGAACCTGCCCGACCCCGGCTGCACCGGCTCGCCAGGCACCGAAGTAACCAACTGGGAGGAACTCGACAAAAGCTTCAATTTCGCCACCGCGCTGGTGGCGGACTACACCGGCGGCGGCACCCTGGGTCAGGTCTATACCCAGCTCGACCCAAACCACATGCAGCGCAAACTGGTCAACGGCGAGTGCAAGCCAGTCTATCCGCACGAATATATTCGTACCAACACGATCTTTGAGATCATCAGGAAGGCTGGCGGCCTCACCGCCTGGTCCGACAAGCATCCGGCCTACGAGGTACTCAGCGGGCCGTCCGGCAAGGGCATCGACGACCTGTTCACACCCGAAATCAACTCGCAGGATCCCGCGGCTGCGGCAGGCAACGACTACACCACAAGCTTCGTCGGTGTTCGTACCTATGACTCGCTGAAGGTGCAAGCAGTTCTGAACTGGATCGACGGCCTTAACAGCACCGCGTCCGCCAGTCCCGGCGCGCCGGCTATCTTCGGCATGAACTTCCAGGCCGTCAGCGTCGGTCAGAAACTCGCGAAATCGGCGGCAATCGACGCACCCGGCCTCATCGGCGGCTACCTCGACAGCAACGCCACCCCCGGCAACGCGCTGACACAGGAACTCCAGTACGTCGATGACTCACTCGGCAAGTTCGAGGCGGAACTGACCAAGAAGGGGCTCGACGCCTCGACGCTGATCATCATCAGCGCCAAGCACGGCCAGTCGCCGATCGACGTGAAAGACCGCGTAATCCAGTCCGATGCGCCCTTCCAAAAGGCCCCGGGCTTCGGCACCCACGGCTTCGAGATCTGCGACGACGCGGGCCTGATCTGGCTCGAACCGGACATGCAAAAAGACAACTACGACGCCGCCGAGGCCTATCTGAAAGCCAACGCCGGCGTCCTGCACATCCAGGAACTGCTGGACCGCACCTCGCTCACCCCGCTCTACGGCGACCCGTTCGACAACACCCGCGTGCCCGACTTCATCGCGGTCACCGACCACGGTGTGATCTGCACCAGCGGCACCAAGCTGGCCGAACACGGCGGCTTCTCCGACGACGACCGCAACGTTCTGCTGCTGGTCTCTTCACCGAAAATCAAGCCGCAGATCGTCGAGACCCTCACCTACACCACCCAGATCGCTCCCACGATCCTCACCGCGCTCGGTCTTGATCCGAACGCGCTCAAGGGCGTGCGCATGGAAGGCACGCAGGTGCTAGGCAAATAGGGCACCAGACGGGTTCGCCGGCCTGAGGCCCCGCCCAGGCCGGCACACCTGCCAGCACCACGACAATCTGACCACCCAACCATGCGCGCCAGCCTGACAAGCCAGCCGATCCCCGCTATCCTGCCGATCACGGTGCCGCGACAGATTTTCGGCGCCTTGGCGGACCCAAGAAAGCAAAGGATCAATTATGGCCGATTCCTATAAAGGCGAATGTTTCTGCGGAGCCGTCGAGATCGAGGTATCCGGACAACCCAACGCCATGGGCTATTGCCACTGCCGCTCCTGCCGCTCCTGGTCAGGCGGACCGGTCAACGCGTTCTCGCTCTGGGCGCCGGAGGCGATCAAGGTGACCAAGGGCGCCGAGCACGTCGCAACTTTCGCCAAGACCGAAATGAGCCACCGAAAATTCTGCCAGCTGTGCGGCGGTCACCTGATGGCGGAGCACCCGCCCGTGAAGATGATCGACGTATTCGCCGCAACCATCCCGGACCTCGCCTTCGCACCCCAGCTCCACATCAACTACCAGGAGACGGTGCTGCGCATCCGCGACGGCCTGCCCAAGCTGAAGGATTTCCCCTCCGAATTCGGCGGCTCGGGCGAAGCCCTGCCAGAATAACCTCACCCCCTGGCCGCGCGGTCACGCCCGCGGCCTAAACATCGATCAGCGGAACCTCAGCGGACGTAGACCCGCACCTGGCTCGCCGCCAGGGTCGGGTCGGTGCGCAGCCCCAGATGAATCCGCGACGGCGGCACCTGGTCGCGCATGATCGCGCGCATCACGCCCTTCGCGCGCTCTTGCCCGGCCGAAGCCTCGTCCGTGTTCTTCATCACCGACACCACATCAAATTGCACATCCACATCCCGGCTCTCCGCCGCTCGCACCGCGTCGTGCAGCAACTCCCCATAATCCGGCGACGCGACGGTATAGTCGATCGTGACCAGCGGAGTCCGCGGGTCCAGGACCACGGGCGCCGGCGGCGCCGGCTGCGCCTTCGCCTCTGGTGATGGCGCAAACGTCCGCTGGTCGATCAGAGTGCAACCAGTAAAGCTGAGCAGCGCCACCACCACGGGGACAAGTCTAGTCACTGGCGATACTCCGGCGCGTCACGATCGAGTTGCCGCTTGATACTCTGCAAGTGCAATCCAGGCGAATCCCGTCCACCCTCATGGCGCATCTGCTCAGCCGTCGCCTCTGCCACCGCGGTTGGCACCGGAACGACCCGCCGACCGGTCGATTGCGCCAGGCGTTGCACCTGGCAAGCCCTTTCGAGATAATAAAGATCGTCCCAGGCCTTGGCGATCGAAGGTCCCAGCACCAGTACTCCGTGGTGCCGCAGGAACACGATATCCGCCGAGCCGACAGTGGCCGCGATCCGATCACCCTCCGACTCGTCCAGGGCCAGCCCGTTATAGCTCTCGTCCACAACCGTCCGGCCATAGAACTTCAGCGCTGTCTGGCCGCCCCAGACCAACGGCTCCCCCTCCACCATGGTCAGCGCCGTGGCATTCGGCATGTGGGTATGAAACGCCGCCCGCGCGCGCGGTATCCGCGCATGCAACCGTGCGTGGATATGGAATGCGGTATCCTCCGGCACCCCGTCGCCGGCCACCACGCCACGATGGAAATCGCAGATCAGCAGCCGCGAGGCGGTAATTTCGGCAAACGACCAGCCGTCCGGATTGACCAGGAACAGATCGTTCCGACCCGGCACCATGAACGACAAATGGTTGCAAACGCCCTCGTGCAGTCCCTGCGCGGCCGCCGCTCGGAAGCAGGCCGCGAGGTCGACGCGCGCCTGCCAGACCTCGGGACGATCCAGATCGCTGTTTCTCATACCCCAGGCTTGCAGGAAGCCGCCGACCGGGCAAGATGCCGCCCCATGGCCCCATCAGATCCTCCGAACACCAATCCCAATACAAACCAGCGTGTCAACGGCAAACGTCTGTGGGACACGCTCATGGACTTCGCCCAGATCGGCGCCACACCCAAAGGCGGCGTGCGCCGCCTGACGCTCACCGATGTCGACAAGCGCGGCCGCGACAAGTTTCGCGCCGAATGTGCGGCGCTGGGCCTGGCTGTTCGCGTCGACGCGATCGGCAACATGTTCGCCCGCCGCCCTGGTCGCGATTCCGCGCGCCCCCCGGTCCTGTTCGGCAGCCACCTCGACAGCCAGCCCAGCGGCGGCAAATTCGATGGCGCGCTTGGCGTCATCGGCGGCCTCGAAGTGATGCGCACACTGAACGACCTTGGCATCACCACCGAGGCGCCGCTGGAACTGATCAACTGGACCGACGAAGAAGGCAGCCGCTTCGGCCACAGCCTCATGGGTTCCGGCGTCTGGTCCGGGGTATTCACCCAGGACAAGGCCTACGCGCTGACCGACACCCGGGGCGTGACGGTCGCCACTGCCCTCGACCAGATCGGCTACCGCGGCGCCGAACCGGCGGCACCCTTCGCCGCCGACGCCTATTTCGAACTCCACATCGAGCAAGGCCCGATCCTGGAGCGCGACGAAAAACAGATCGGTATCGTGACGGGTGCCCAGGCACAGGTCTGGTACGATGCCGTCACGACGGGCCAGGACAGCCACGCCGGCACCACGCCGCCCTCGGCCCGTAGGGACGCGCTGGTTGCCGCGGCCCGGATCATCGACCTCGTAGACCGGATGATGCGCACCCGCGGTGAGGACGGGCGCGGCACTGTCGGCCAATTGCTGGTGTCACCCAACAGCCGCAACGTGGTCCCGGGTGAGGTCCGGTTCTCGGTCGAGTTCCGCCACCCCTCCGATGCGGAACTCGATATCCTGGACGAAGAATTTCCGCCGGCGGCACACGCCCTCGCCGAGGCCTGCGGGGCGACGCTGGACCTGAAGACGCTGTTCAAGATCCCGGCCCAGCCGTTCGATCCGAACTGCGTCGATCTGGTCCGCCAGGGGGCGGCGAAACTCGGCTTCAGTACCCGAGAGATCGTCTCCGGCGCTGGTCACGACGCTGTCTACGTCGCCAGGCACGTCCCCACGGCGATGATCTTCACGCCCTGCAAGGACGGCCTGTCGCACAACGAAGCCGAAAGCATCCAGCCCACGGAAGCCGAGGCCGGCTGCCAGGTCCTGTTCGAAGCCGTGGTCGCCCGTGCCAACCGCGGCCTCTGATACCAACAGCCCAAAGGGCTGATTGGTATGCGCGCAGGGTAGGCGTGGCGGCTGCGCGCGAAATCAATAAGATACCAGCCGCCCGCCTGCCGATCCGAGAGTCGATCTTACGGGCGGCTGGTATGAGGCGTGGTCTATCGGCCGATTTCGCGGCTGTCGTGATTTTCCTGCTGGTTAAGCTGGTGCTGTTCGCCCGGCGTGATGTGGCCATGGTCATGAGCCGCCATCGACCGTTCCTCGGCACGCGCGTCCTGGTCGCGACGATGCTGTTCCTGCGCGCGCTCCGCGCTGATTTCGTGCTCACGCCGCTCCTGCTGGATACGTTCGTTTTGGTCCGCGAGGCGGTCATTCACTTGGTCACGACGCCCATGTGTGTCGTCCCACGTGCCTTGCGCCCAGGCGGCGCCGCTGCAGGCCAGCAGCCCGGAAAGCGCAAAGGCGAGATGCAAACTCTTGATCG
>DASYBP010000330.1:0-3149 GCA_036500715.1 Rhodopila sp. | reverse complement strand
GGCTGTTTCGACCGGAGCGAGGCCAGCCATGCCATCAGTCTGTGCGACATGCACGCGAAATATGCAGACGTGTTGAAAGCTGCCGACGTTCTGGCTTACTTCGACACAATTCCGGCGGATCAGTTCGATCTGCCGCAAGGTAGCGCCCGTCCAGCCGCGCGGAACCTGGCCGCCCAGTAGTCCATCCACCCGCCAGCCGTCGCCCCGAGGTTGGGCGCTACATCCTCCGGCTGGCCATCAATGGCTGGATGTGCTCGCCGAACGTCTCCATGCCAGGGATGAAATCGTCGAATGTCAGCATGACGCCGGCGACGCCCTCGATCCTATCCAGTTGATCCAGCAGCTTTGCCACCGTGGCGTAGGAACCGACCACCGTGCCCATGTTGAAGTTCACCGCGGAGGCGGGGTTGCTGATACTGGCAGCCGTCCCGCCGACGTCGGCCTTGTCATCGGCCATGGCCTGCGCACCCATCCAGCTAAGCGCGTCAAGGTCCTTGCCGGCTTTGTAGGCTTCCCATTTGGCCTGCGCCGCTGCATCGGTTTCGTCGGCGATCACCATGAACAAGGCATAGGCGCCGACCTTGCGGCCGGTCTTCGCGACTGCCTTCATCAGACGTCCGATCGTGCCGGCACACTTCGTCGGCGTGTTCACGCCCTCCCCCAGGCAGAAATTGAAATCGGCATGTTCCGCCGCGAATGCCATGCCGACGTCGCTCTGCCCGGCGGAAACGATCGAGGGCATTACGGACGGGCGCGGACTGAGTTTGCAGTCCGTCATCTGGAAGTAGGTGCCCTTGTGATCGGAGGTGCCTGTTTCCCAGAGTTCACGCATCACGGTGACGTATTCGGCACTGTATTCGTAGCGCCGTTCGTAGTGCTCCTTGCCTGGCCAGAGGCCCATCTGAGAGTACTCGGCCTCGGCCCAGCCGGAGACGATGTTGATCCCGAACCGACCCGGCGCGATACTGTCGATGGTGGACGCCATGCGGGCGGCGATCGCCGGCGGCAACGTCAGCACAGCCGAGGACGCATAAAGTCTGATCCGCTGCGTGACGGCTGCGATGCCTGCCATCAGCGTGAAGCTTTCCAGCGCGTGGTCCCAGAACTCGGTTTCGCCGCCGAAGCCGCGCAGCTTGATCATCGACAGGGCGAACTCGAAGCCGTACTTCTCGGCCAGCAGGGTGACGTCTCGGTTCAGTGCGAAACTGGGGGGATATTGAGGCGAAGCTTTCGAGATCAGCCAGCCGTTGTTGGCGATGGGGATGAAGACGCCTAGCTCCATGAATCAAGTCTCCTGCGGGACACGAGCCGGAATAAAGCACGCACCGTGCCATACGGTTGTTTGATGGCGGCGGATCGCGCAAGGTCCGCGTCAAAAGGAGATTTCGACCTCGCGTTCTGGCCGCCGGGCGAAACATTGAAGCGGAGGCAAACGATGACGAGCGAATACATGCAGCCAACGGATAGCCGGCCTTGGATGACGAGGCGTCTGGCGTTGACCGGTGGGGCGATCGGCCTCGCGGCGGGATGTGGCGCCCTGCTGAGGCCAACCGCAGCCTGTGCCGAGACGTTCGAAGTCACCCATAGCGACGCGGAGTGGCGGAAACTGCTGACTTCGGCGCAGTATGCGATTCTGCGCGAGAGTGCGACGGAACGCCCGTTTACCAGCCCGCTGTTGCACGAGGAGCGGCGCGGCGATTTCGCCTGCGCTGGCTGCGACCTCGACCTGTTCTCCTCGACAACGAAATTTGACAGCGGCACAGGTTGGCCCAGCTTCTGGGCACCACTGGACAACGCGGTGGGCACGGTTCGGGACAGCTCGCTGGGGATGGTGCGGGTTGCGGTGCACTGCCGCCGCTGCGGCGGCCATCTCGGTCACGTATTCAACGATGGGCCCCCGCCGACCGGGCTGCGCTACTGCATGAACGGCATCGCCCTGACATTCAAGCCAGCGGACGCCTGACAGCCGAGGTGCCCCGATGACCGATCCCGGTGCTCGCCGATCTCGGCGAGCGGCTGACGCCGAGCCCCTGCGTCCTTTTTAGCTTTAGCCCTGCCGCTCTCCGGTCACGCGCCATATGACATCGCCCACGTCATCCGCCACCAACAACGATCTGTCGGGGCCGATCTCAACGCCTACCGGTCGTCCATAAGACGCCCGCTCGTCAGGCGCCAGGAACCCGGTCAGTATATCGCGCAGCCCGCCGGCAGGGCGTCCGTTCGCAAACGGCACGAATACGACTTTGTAGCCACTCAGCGTGCTGCGATTCCAGGAGCCGTGCTGGCCAATGGCCATACCATCCGGAAAGCCGGGGAGCGTTCCTGCCGGCACCCAGCACAGGCCCAGCGACGCAGTGTGCCCGCCCAACGCATAATCCGGTGTTATCGCTGTTGCGACTGCCGCCCGGTCTTGTGGCACCCGGTCGTCCACGGTCTGCCCCCAGTAGCAATACGGCCAGCCGTAGAAGCCCCCATCGCGCACAGCGGTCAGATAGTCCGGCGGCGTTTCGTCGCCGAGGCCGTCGCGCTCGTTTACCACGGTCCAAAGGACGCTGGTCTCAGGCTCCCACGCCAGGCCGACGGGATTGCGCAGGCCGGCGGCAAAGATGCGGCTTGCGCCGCTTACAACATCGAGCTCGTAGATGGCGGCCCGACCTTCCTCGGCCGGCATGCCGTTCTCACCGATATTGCTGGAGGAGCCGACCCCGACGAAAAGCTTCCGCCCGTCGGTGCTGGGCAAAAGGCTTCGTGTCCAATGTCCGCCAGGTTTGAACTCGATGAGCTTCTGACCCGGACCCGTGATACGGCTCGCGCCGCCCAGGTAAGGGAAAGCGACCACTCCATCGGTGTTGCCGACGTAAAACGTATCGCCCAGCAGTGCCATGCCGAACGGCTGATTCAGACCCTCCAGGAACACCTCCCGCGTTTCCGCCACGCCGTCACCATCCCGATCGCGCAACAGCGTGATTCGATTTGCACTGACCCCAACGGCAGCGGCGCGTTTCATCGTGCTGAACATGGCGTACTCAAAGGCGGATCTGGCCGGTCTGGGCACGTTCGTGGACTCTGCGGTGAGCACGTCGCCGCTGGGCAGCACGTGGATCCAGCGCGGATGCCGAAGACTGGTTGCGAACGCATTGACCTTGAGC
>DASYBP010000329.1:0-12335 GCA_036500715.1 Rhodopila sp. | reverse complement strand
TCAGCGTGATTCGCCGAAAGTGGGCAAGGTAAATGGCCTTCGCCATCCGCTCTAAATGCTCAGCCTCAGTCAGATAGCGGATGGTCACAGCCACCCTCACGATAACGTGATGAAAAACGCGAAATATCACTCTCTGCCCGTCGAATCCACCAAATTCGTGCCGCGAGTGTCCGATCGTGGTGAAGCATCAGTCGCGAACGATCACGATTGCCGCATGAATCGGCCCTTAAAACACGTGCGACGTGTGGCGTTTCTCTGATGCGCGATACCTAGACCGCCTCGTCCAGATCCTCGCCCCACATCTTCTCCAGCCCATACATCGTCCGAGCCTCGGGCTTGAACAGATGCACGATGATATCGCCCGCATCGATCAGCACCCAGTCTGAGCCGCCCGCGCCCTCGACCTGCACCCGCTTCAGCCCGGCTTCCTTCAGCTTCTCGCTTAGATGCTGCGCCATCGCGCTGATCTGCCGGTCCACCAGCCCCGAGGCGATCACCATCCGGTCGCAGAACATCGCCTTCCCGGCGAGATCCATCGTGACGACGTTCTCGGCCTTGTCATCCTCCAGACTGGTCACGATCACGCCCTGCAACCGGTCCAGCGTCGATGCTTCCGCCTTTGCCTTCCTCGTCCGAGGCCTGGCTGGCTTCATTGGTCCAGCCGCGATCGTCTTTTTTCGTGGGCTGCCGGGGTTGGCCCCGGCCTCGGGCAGCTTCGGCTGCACCGCCGCCTTGCGCGGGACAGGCTTATGCCGTGCGGGGGAGGCGGCGATCTTCGGCGGCTTGGTTATAACACGGTTCCTTCGGCAGCTTGGCGGATAGCGGTGGCAGAGGCGGCGCTCTGCCGGCAAGGCAGGAAGATCCACCCTGGCGCAGCGCCCGGCAGCACGGCGGCCTGCCGAATCGGCCGGCGAACTGCCCGTAGCCGATGCGCCGCCAGTCCCGCAAGCGCCTGATTGGTGTAACCGGGCCGTGGCAGCACCACGAATGCGAGCCGCCGCACGATATCGCCCCATCGGCGCCAGTCAGGAAGTTGCATCAGGATATCCGCGCCCATGATCCAGACGAACTGCACTCTGGGAAACCGCCGCTGCAGAAGCCGCAGCGTATCGACGGTAAAGCGCGTGCCAAGCGCGGCCTCGATCCCGCTCGCGACGACCCGGCGGCCGTCGCCGATCCCCGCCGCCCCGGCCAGCCGGGCGCGCAGGGGCGCCATACCGTCCGTCGATTTCAACGGGTTGCCCGGCGAGACCAAGAGCCACACCTGGTCCAGCCGCAGCCGACGCAATGCCAACTCCGCCACATGCCGATGCCCGCCATGTGCTGGATTGAACGATCCGCCGAGCAGTCCGACCCGCGCCCGCCGCCGGTCGCCGAAGCGTGGGATCGGATCGACCCTTGCTCCGCCCATCATGGCCGGGCTTGCCCCGGCATTCGTATGGGCCACCCTCGACGACCTCACCCCTGGCGCCGTACAGACACCGTACCGGACCAGGCGCGAGCGAGGGTCGAGGAAGTGGTCAGGGGCGCACCTGCCCCGAACCGGTGACGAGATACCGATAGGTCGTCAGTTGCTCGAGCCCCACCGGCCCGCGCGCATGGATCCGTCCGGTGGCAATGCCGATCTCGGCGCCAAATCCGAACTCGCCGCCATCACAGAACTGCGTCGAGGCATTCCACAGCGCCACCGCGCTATCGACACCGCGCAGAAACCGGTCGGCAATGGCCGCATCCTCGGTCACAATGGCGTCGGTATGCTCGCTGCCGTGGGCGGCGATATGCGCCAGCGCCGAGTCAACACCGTCGACAACCGCGACCGACAAGACCCCATCCAGCCATTCTGTGTCGAAGTCCGCCTCGGCCGCCGCCGGCAGCCACGGCACAATCGCCCTCGCCGCCGCGTCGGCTCGGAAATCGCACCCCAGCGCCTTCAATTCCTCGACGATCAGCGGCAGCAACCCCGGCGCCGCGTCCCGGTCGATCAATAACGTTTCAGTCGCTCCGCATACCCCGGTCCGTCGCATCTTCGCATTCGCCACGACCCGACGCGCCATCGCCGGATCGGCGGCGGCGTGAACGTAGGTATGGTTCAGCCCCTCCGCATGCGCCAGGACCGGCACCCGAGCCTCTCGCTGCACCCGCTCCACCAGGGATTTCCCGCCGCGCGGAATGATCAGATCCAGCAGCCCCGCGCTGGTCAGCATGGCGGCCACGTACGCTCGGTCCGCATTCGGCGCCACCTGGACGCAAGCCGCCGGCAGCCCCGCCGTCGCCAGTCCCCGCTGCAGTGCGCCATTGATCGCCCGGCCGCTCTGCGCGCTGTCCGAGCCGCCGCGCAGGATTACCGCGTTGCCCGATTTCAGGCACAGCGCAGAGGCGTCCGCGCCGACATTCGGCCGGCTTTCGTAGATCATGCCGATCACCCCGATCGGCGTCGCAATCCGTTGGATGCGCAACCCGTTCGGCCGGGTCCACTCCGCCAGCGTCCGACCCAGCGGATCCGGCAGCGCCGCGACCTCCTCCAGCCCCCGCGCCATGGCTTCCACGCGCGCCTCGGTCAGCGTCAGGCGGTCGAGCAACGCCGCCTTTCCCTGATAGGCGGCTACATCAAGCTGATTGGCCGCAAGAACGTCGCGCATGCTGTCCCGCAGCGCGTCCGCCATCGCCGCCAGCGCGGCATTCCGCGTGGCCGCGCTGCTGCGAGCGAGAACACGACCGGCCGCTCGCGCCGCGGTTGCCGCCTGTTTGAGCTGTTCTGACGCTTCCATCAGGCCAATGTGCCCAAGAAACCACGAGCTTTCCAGTGCTCGCGCCAACGTTTTGACCGGGCCAGCCATTCCCGCCGCGCAGGCGAGGCGCGCGGCAATCAGCGAACGCGGCTTGGCTGGCCCGTCTATCCAACCCGCCGAGATAACGCCCAAAGGTTCCCCGGCTGCCGCGATATTGACGTGATTCGCCCACTATGCTGCGCTTCGGCCATATTCAGGGAGGCCCCCATGAACGCACCGGTCAGCCACGACCCGACCAGCCCTGCCGCCACCTTGCCGTTGTCACAGTTCGACGTCTCGAACCCCCAACTGTACCAGGACGATGCCTGGCGCCCGTATTTCGACCGGCTGCGGCGCGAAGACCCGGTCCACTATGTGCCCGCCAGCTCATACGGCCCGTACTGGGCAGTGTCAAAATACCAGGACATCATGCACTGCGAAGTGCACCACGAGGTCTTTTCCAACGAAATCGGCGGTATCCAGATCGAGGAGCAGCCGAAGGACCTCGCACGCCCCAGCTTCATCCGCATGGACCCGCCGCGCCACGATGACCAGCGCAAGGTCGCCAGCCCCATCGTCGCACCGGCCAATTTGGCGAACATGGAACCGCTGATTCGCGAGCGTACCAAAATCGTCCTCGACGCCCTGCCACGCAACGAAACTTTCGACTGGGTGCAGGAAGTCTCGATCAAGCTGACCACGATGATGCTGGCGACGCTGTTCGATTTTCCCTTCGAGGAGCGCTCGAAACTCACCTACTGGTCCGACGTCGCGATCTGCAACGTCAACGCCCCTGAAGCGCCGGTTCATTCGGAGCAAGAAAGATTCGACGTGCTGAAGGAGATGGCCGAATACATGGGCCGGCTGTTCAATGAACGTCGCGACGCACCGCCGAAGTTCGACCTGTTGTCGATGCTGGCGCACGGCGCCGCAACCCGTGACATGCCGCTCAGGGAATTCATGGGCAACCTCGCCCTGCTGATCGTCGGCGGCAACGACACCACGCGCAACTCCATGAGCGGCGGCCTACTCGCGTTGAACCAGTTCCCGGCGGAATATGACAAGCTGCAGGCCAATCCCAGCCTGGTCGACGGTGCGGTGCCGGAGATCATCCGCTGGCAGACGCCTGTGATACACATGCGCCGCACCGCATCAAGGGACACCGAACTTGGTGGCAAGCCGATCAAGGCCGGCGACAAGGTCGTGATGTGGTACATCTCCGGCAATCGTGACCCCGAGGCAATCCAAAACCCGGAAAGCTTTGTCGTCGACCGCGCCCGCCCGCGCCAGCATCTGTCGTTCGGCTTCGGCATCCACCGCTGCGTCGGCAACCGTCTGGCGGAGCTGCAGTTGAAGGTCCTCTGGCAGGAAATTCTCGCGCGTTTCCCCAAGATCGAGGTCGTCGGCGATGCGCAACGCGTTTATTCCAACTTCATCCGCGGAATAAAGTCGATGCCGGTGCGAATTCCGGCCAACTAGTGTGGTGGTTCCGAAGTCCGCCATACTGTGGATCATCGCCGTCGCGCGAACAGCACGGGTGCGGCGTGACGCGGACTTCGGAGCCATGAACCACACTAGAAACAATGCTTGGCTAGTGTCATGATCGACTCGGAAAGTCCGTAGCGCGGCTGGTCCACGTTATGCCCACTTTCGAATCGGGACACTGGTCCGATCGCGATGAAGCGTGAATCGCAGACCTCCGCGCGAATCGACCACTTTAAACAACGCGCAACGTATCGCGCGCTTCTCTGATGCGCATACTAGCAGGCGGCCGGCCCACGCGCTAAAGCTCGGGCAGAGAGGATACCTCAATGCCCGATGCCGCGCCGATCGCGACCCCGCTACTCGACGCCATCCGCGCCGTCGTCGGCGACCGCGGCATCCTGATCGATCGCGCCGACACCGCGCCTTACACCGCGGACTGGCGACGGTTGTACCAAGGCCAGACCGCCGCTGTCATTCGCCCCCGTACGACCAACGAACTCGCCACTGTGGTGAGCCTCTGCGCGCAATCCGGCACCCCGATCGTGCCGCAGGGCGGCAACACCTCTATGGTCGGCGGCGCCGTGCCGAACGAGGACGGGTCCGAATTAATCCTGTCCACCGCGCGCCTGAACCGCATCCGCGATCTCGACCCCGCCGACATGACATTGACGATCGAATCGGGCGTCACCCTGAAAGCCGCTCAGCTCGCGGCTGCAGAGCAAGGGTGCCTGTTGCCGCTGTCGATTTCTTCCGAAGGCACCGCCCAGATCGGCGGCGTGCTGGCCGTCAACGCTGGCGGCAACAACACTGTGCGCTACGGCAACGCCCGCGATCTGGTGCTGGGCCTCGAGGTCGTCCTGCCCGACGGCACCATCTGGAACGGCCTGCGACGCCTGCGCAAGGACAACACCGGCTATTGTCTGCGGCAGCTCTTCGTCGGCTCCGAGGGTACGCTTGGGATCATCACCGCCGCGGTGCTGAAACTCGTGCCGCAGCCAAAGGAAATCGCGGTCGCCTTGTGCGCGGTCGACACGCCGGAAACAGCGCTGACACTGTTCACTCGCTTCCAGAGCCACGACGCCGCCTCGATCAGCGCCTTCGAGCTAATGTCCGGCCTTGGCATGGCCTTCGTCCTGAAACACATTCCCGGCGCCAAACTGCCGCTGGAAACACCAGCGCCGTTCTATGTTCTTGTCGAACTCGCCTCGCCTCGTCCTTACGCCGGGCTGCGCGGTATGTTGGAGGCAATCCTCGAGCACTCGCTGGAAGACGGCATCGTCAGGGACGCCGCTATCGCCGAGTCGGAAGCGCAACAGGCAGCGATCTGGAAGCTGCGGGAGGAACACTCGGAGGCACAGAAACGAGAAGGCGCCAGCGTCAAGAACGACGTTTCGGTCCCGGTTTCAAAAGTCCCCGCGTTCATTCGCAAAGCCACCGCCGCATGTGAGGCGCTGCTGCCGGGGGTGCGCGCGGTGCCGTTCGGTCACCTGGGCGACGGCAATATTCATTTCAATCTCGAACAGCCGGCCGGTGCGGAGGCGTCGTTGTTCCTCGCCCAGGACCACGCCATCATGGACGCGGTGAACGAGGTGGTCCGGGAATACGACGGCAGCTTTTCGGCCGAACACGGCATCGGCAAACTGAAGCCCTACATGATGCCGGACTGGCGCGGCGGCGCGGAGCTGGCACTGATGCAACGGATCAAGGCGGCGATTGATCCGGCCGGGATCATGAATCCAGGGAAAGTTTTGCCGCGACCGCCAGATCGGGCCAGTAGCCCGCCAGCGGTGAGCGCGCGACGACCGCCTGCACCACCTCCTGGTCGGCGGGGCTCATGACACGTCGCCATTGATCGACGACTTCCGAGGTCGCGCGGAAGACGTCGTAGTAGCCCGAACCGCGCGTGGCCTGTGTACTCTGACCGATAAATGCCGCTGTCTGGTTGTTCCATTCAAGGCCGGCAAAGGTAAACAGGTCCCGAGTCACCGCCTCCGTCTCGTTGCACAAATCCTCGTAGATCACGATCTTGGCGTTCGGCCGCGTGGAGAGTCCCCTTACCGCCGGTTCGTTGAAGGCACGCCAGGCCCAGGCGAATTTGGCTGCATCCGGCAGCGCGGCGAATGCGTCTGGCGTCACGCCATGATCCGCGGCGAACTCAGCCGTCACCTGCAGTTCCACCGGGCTGCCCACCCCATCGGAGAAACGAAATTGTCCGTTGTCCACACCGCGTTGCGTGGAAGCGATCTGGCCGCACGGATGGCGCAGGATCAGGAAGCAGCGGCTGTCGGGCAAGGTTCGCGCTGCCTCGCTGCCGTCCCAGTTCACCAGTTTGAGCACCGTGCGCACGCGGGATCGACGCCGCCCGGCGATAAGATCCGGCAGGCCGCAGTGCGCGACAACGAACGGTCCGAGCGGAGATCGTTCTGCGCTCGCGAGAAATGCGCCAATGGTTCGCCGCGCAGCCGCCCGCACCGGCGGGCGCCAGGATTTGCGGAACAGCGGACGTTTTCCCGCGCAGCGCAGGCCGCGTTCCCCGATCCAACTCTTGATCTGGTCCACCGGCCGGGCGCCGGCGAGTGGCGGCCTCAGCTCGTCAGGTTCGTGCCGGTAGAGTACATCCGGGTGGCTGTCGAAGATTTTCGCCAGCCAGGTCGTGCCTGACCGAGGACACCCGAGCACAAGGATCACCGATTCGGCGAGCCGGTCTCGGAACGGTCGGGTCGCCTCGTGAAACGCTTCCCCGTTCTGTCGTTCCAGGAGCATGAACCTCGTCAATCCCTCACTGTTCGCGCAAAATATCTGCGCCAAGATTTTGCTTGGGAAAAGTCCAGCGAATGATTTTCGCGCAAACGTGTCGACTGTTGGCGAATGGATCGAAATCGTTGCGGCGAGCGCTGCGATATCCCGCACTTCGAATCAATCAGCGGTCCATATGGCCGGAAAGCGGCCACGTGTCCTCATATAGGTTCTATATCGTTTTCAAACTTATCGTTCAGTTGCCGATAGCAACACAGCGAAACATGCCAGCGCGAAATGATAACGGCGGAATCACGGCGGGCGACGCCGAGACCGCGCGAAAGTGACCTCCGTCCTGGGTTGAAGCGGCCCCCCCGGACTCGCGCCTTCGGCCGCGCCGAGCCCCGCGCGCCAACTACAACGCGCAAGGGACGCCCCCACCCTCGCCTCACGCGCGTTGTCGGACCGATGGCGATACGAGCGTCGCTGACTTGACGCCATACCGGCGTAGCGGCGCTCGTATCTACCGCCTGATCCCTGCTCCGATTCGGTGCTCGCGGACGCGGTTCTGACCGCTCCCTCAGAAGGCCGCCTCCTCCATCTCCATCATCGCCGCCTTGCCCGCCTTGATTGCGACCAGCAGCCCGCCGACCTGCGGCAGCACCCGCTCCATGTAGAACCGGGCCGTCGTCAGCTTGGCCTGGTAAAACGCTGCATCCTCGTTCGGATGGACCAATTTCTCGGCCGCAATGACCGCCGTGCGCGCCCACATGAACCCCAAGGCCACCAGTCCGAACAGCCGGAGGTATTCGGTGGCAGCCGCACCCGCTTCCTCCGGATCCGCCATCCCCGTCGAGGCGACCTGCGCCGTCGCGAGCTGCAGTGCACCGAACGCCTTGCCGAAGCCTTTGATCATCGCGCCTAGCCGTTTGTCGCCGCTGTTGCGCTCGATGAACGCGCTGACCGGATGGAAGAATGTCCGCAGCATCCGCCCCGCCCCCTGCGGCAATTTGCGGCCGACCAGATCCAGAGCCTGCACGCCGTTGGTGCCCTCATACAGCATGGAAATCCGCGCATCGCGAACCAGCTGCTCCATGCCGTTGCCGCGGATGTAGCCATGCCCGCCGTATACCTGCATACCGATATTAGTCGCCTCGAACCCGAGGTCGGTGAACAGCGCCTTAACGATCGGCGTCATCAATGCGGTAAAATCCTCGGCGCGCTGGCGGGCCTCGGGGTCGTCCGACCGCTCCATCTCGTCCAGCTCCCGTGCCACCCAGCCGCCCAGCGCTCGGCAGCCCTCGGTATACGCCCGCATCGTCAAGAGCATGCGCCGCACGTCCGGATGGACGATGATCGGGTCGGCCGCTTTGTCCACGTCTTTGGCGCCGCTCAGGCTGCGCCCCTGGATGCGTTCCCGGGCATAGGCGACGGCACTCTGGTAGCTGATCTCCGCCGCACCGAGCCCCTGTATCCCGACCGAAAGGCGCTCGCTGTTCATCATCGTGAACATGCAGTGCAGGCCCCGGTTCGGCTCGCCGATCATCCACCCAGTGGCGTCCTCGAAGGTCAACTGACAGGTGGCAGAGGCTTTGATGCCCATCTTATGTTCCAGCGCGGTGCAGACCACGCCGTTGCGGGTGCCAGGCCGGCCGTCGTCGGTCGGGATGAACTTCGGCACCAGGAACAGACTGATCCCCCGCACCCCGCGCGGCGCATCCGGCAACCGGGCCAGCACCAGGTGAATAATGTTCTCCGTCAAATCATGCTCGCCGGCACTGATGAAGATTTTCGACCCGCTGATCTTGTAGCTGCCGTCCGGCTGTGGCACGGCGCGGGTGCGCAACATGCCGAGATCGGTGCCGCAATGCGCCTCCGTCAGACACATCGTGCCCGACCACGTGCCGTCCACCATCTTCGGCAGATAAAGCTCTTTCAGGCCATCCGTCGCGTGACTGACGATCGCCTGATACGAGCCATGCGTCAGCCCAGGATACAGCCCGAACGCCAGGTTGGCAGAGCATGACATTTCCTCGACCAGCTTGTTCAGGCTTTCCGGCAGTCCTTGGCCGCCATATTCCGGATCGGCCGACAGCGCCGTCCAGCCACCCTCGCGAAACGTGTCGTACGCCTCCTTGAACCCCTTCGGCGTGCGGACGACCCCGTTTTCCAGCACACAGCCGGCCTCGTCGCCTGATGCGTTGATCGGCAGCAGCACCTCCTCGGCAACCTTGGCGGCTTCCTCCAGAATATGGTCCAGCAGATCCGGCGAGACTTCCTCCAGCCCGCGAAGCTGGGTCAAGGTCGCGCTGTCGTGCAGTTCGTGCAGGACGAAGCGCATGTCGCGCAGCGGCGCCTTGTAGGTCTGCATGGGTTACCTTTCGCTCTCTACTCTCTGGTATCGCGCATCCGAGAAGCGCGATACGTCGCACTTTGCTTGAAGTGGCCGATTCACGCGAAAATCGTAATCGCTTCGCGACTCACACTTCATCACGATCGGACACTAGTTGCGCAACGGCTTGCCGGTTTCCAGCGTGTGCTCGATCCGCGCCAACGTTGGGCCGGTGCGGACCAGCCGCATGAACGCCTTGCGCTCCAGATCCAACATCTGCTGCTCCGTCAGCACGTCCACGATGTCGGTGTCACCGCCCGACAGCACCTCGGCCAGAGCGTCGGCGACGAACAGGTCGTGGTCGGTCGCGATCCCTCGCCGATGGAACCCCTGCGCCGCCTGGTATAGCCCCGCGCGTCCCGACTGCCCCGGCAGAATGAACTCCGGCGGCTTCGGCGGCACATATCCGTCAACCATCGACAGCGCCCGCGCCTTCGCATCCGCCAGCAGGCGGTCGCGGTTAAAGGTGATGCCGTCGGTCGGGCGCAGAAGCTTATTCTCCATTGCCCGATGCGCCGACTTCGAAACATCCGCCGTGCTGACACCCTCGAACACCTTCGCCGGGGCCGGCATCGGCCCGCGCGGCAGTTTTGGCTCAGCCCGCAACCGCGCCAGCATCTCGCCGCAGCCGCCCCAGCCGGGGATCAGGCCTACCCCGCACTCGACCAGTCCGAGATAGGTCTCGGCGTGCGCCTGCACCGCGTCAGCATGCAGCACGATTTCGCAGCCGCCGCCCAGTGCCATCCCAGCGGGGGCCGCGACCACGGGGAACGGGGCATATTTCAGCGCCTTATAGATCCGCTGACCCGCCTCGATCGACCTCTCGATCTCACCCCACGCGGCGATGTTGGCCGCGAACAGCACCAGCCCCAGATTGGCGCCGAGGGAAAACTGACTGCCCTCGTTATAGATCACCAGCGCCTTGAATTTCTGGCCGACAAGCTCGATCGTCTTGTCAAGAAGGTCGAGTGTCTTGTCATCGAGCGTGTTGGACTTGGCAGTGAACTCGAAACACGCCACGCCATCGCCGATATCCCACAGCGCGGCGGACCCATTCCGCAGCACCGGTTTGGACGCCAGCTTGATGTCCTCTAGCAGCAACACGCCCGGCGCGCGAACCAGATCGTGGTAGGCGCCATCAATCCCCAGGAACTGCCGCCTGCCGCCCTCGGCGCGGTAGAATGTCCGGCCCGCCGCATCCGCCAGCAACTTCGGCACCGCCGCCCCCGCCGCGGTCAGCCGCTCAACCAGCCACCCGGGCCCCAGCTTGTCGGCGAGTTCGAACGGCCCCCACTTCCAGGCGTAACCGAGCCGCATCGCCTCATCGATATCGGCGATCGAGGCCGCCGCTTCGGGGACCAGTGTCGCCGCATAGGCAATCGTCTGCGCGAGCACGCGAAAGGCGTACGTCCCTGCATTGCCTGGCGCCGACAGCAGCAGGCGCAGATCCCGCCCCGCCGCCTCGACTTCCGGCAGCACCGGCTGCAATTCCGGCCGGTACTCGCCCGTCTTCAGATCGATCGCCAGCTTGGTGCGCCCACCGGCCGACCGATCCATCCGGTAGAACCCGCCTTTGCCCTTCCGACCGGTCAGCCCCTGCTCGATCATCCGCCCGATCAGCGGCACCTCGCGATCAACGCTGTGGAAAGCGTCCGACTTCGGCAGCACCGCGCGCATCGAGGCATTGACCTGCGGCCCCAGATCGATCCCCACCAGGTCCATCAGCCCGAACACGCCGGTCGACGGAATGCCCATCGGCCGACCGACAATCGCGTCCGCTTCTTCGACCGTCAGGCCAAGATCGAACGCCTGGTTCACCGCCACCTGCATCCAGTAAATGCCCAACCGGTTGGCGATAAATCCTGGACTGTCCTCGCACCGAACGACGCTCTTCCCCAGCGCGATATCGGCAAATCCGGCCACGGCCGCGATCGTGTCGGTTGATGTGTCGGGTCCACCAACGATTTCCAGCAGCCGCATATAACGCGGCGGATTGAAGAAATGGGTGATCAGAAAGTCGCGGCGGAATGCCTCGCTCATGCCCGCGGTCAGCGCCTTCAACTTGATGGTCGAGGTGTTCGAGCTGATCGCGGTGCCCGGCCGGCGCACGCCCTCCAGGCGACGGTACAACGCCTGCTTGACCTCGATCCGCTCCACCACCGCCTCGACGATCCAGTCGCAGTCGGCCAGTTTGCCGAGGTCGTCTTCCAGGTTGCCGATGTCGATCAGCTTCGCCGCACCGTCGTGCATGAGCGCCGCCGGTTCTGCCTTGCGCAACCGGGCGACAGCACCCTCGGCCAGGGCATCGCGGTTGGCGGCACCTTCGGGCACGATGTCGAGCAGCACCACCGGTACGCCGGCGTTGGCAACCTGGGCCGCGATTCCGGCCCCCATTGTCCCAGCGCCGACGACCCCGACCAGGCGGATCATCAGACCCGCTCCAGAATTGTGGCGATGCCCTGGCCGCCGCCGATACACTGGCTCGCCAGGGCGTAACGCCCGCCGGTGCGGGCCAGCAACGCCGCCGCCTTGCCGGTGATCCTGGCACCCGTCGCCCCCAGCGGATGACCTAACGCGATCGCCCCGCCATCCAGGTTCACGATCTCCTCGCGGATGCCCAACTCCCTTGTGCAGGCAATGGCCTGGCTGGCGAACGCCTCGTTCAACTCAACCACATCGACCGCGCCGATCTCGATCCCCGCCCGGGTCAGCGCCTTCCTTGTCGCCGCCACCGGCCCGATCCCCATGATTTCCGGCGCGCATCCCGCGACGGCAATTGATTTGATCCGCGCCAATGCGGGGAGCCCGTGCCCGTCCGCGTACGCCTCGCTGCAGACCAGCACCGCCGAGGCACCATCGGTCAGCGGCGAGGATGTCCCCGCCGTAACGGTGCCATCCTTGTCGAACGCCGGCTTCAATCCCGCGAGGCCCTCAGCCGTCGTATCCGGACGGAT
>DASYBP010000328.1:0-8507 GCA_036500715.1 Rhodopila sp. | reverse complement strand
GATGTCTGAACGACTTCGCTCTCTTGTCATCGGGTCGGACCTGCCGCAACCTGACCGCGGGCGTCGGTTCGGGAGGATGCATGAAAGCACTGACCCAGGATCAGTGGGCGTACTATCGCCATAACGGGTTCCTGTTTCCTGTGCCGGCGCTGACGCCGGAGGAGGTCACCTACTTCCTCGCCGGCCTGCAACGGCTGGAAACCGAACTGGGCACGTCGGTGGCCGAGGCGGACGTGAAATGGCGGTCCCACGCCTATGCCCATTCGCCCTGGTTCAATACGCTAATCCGGCATCCGCGTATCCTCGATGCTATCGAGGATGTGATCGGCCCCAATATCCTGGTCTGGACCAACACCTTCTTCATCAAGGAACCGCACTCGGAAACCTATGCGGCCTGGCATCAGGACGGCAGCTATTTTGGGTTTCAACCTAAAGAACAGGTCTGCGCCTGGGTCGCGCTGACCGATGCCACGCGTGAGGCCGGTTGCATGGAGCACCTTTCAGCTAATGGCGAGCCCAGACAGTTGCACCACGCCCCGCTGGGTCTGCGCAACAGCATCAACCGAGCCGGGCAGACGATCACGGAACCGTTCGATACCTCGAATCCAGTGGCAATGGCGCTTCCCGCCGGGTCGTTCTCGCTGCACCACGAACTGTCGATACACCGCTCCGCCCCCAACCATGCCTCGCACCGACGTATCGGGATCGGACTGAACTACGTTCCGACCCATGTCCGCGTGGAGGGACCGGTACGCTGCTGCGCGATGCTGGTGCGGGGTGAGGATACCTATGGTCATTTCGATCTGATCGACCCGCCGGCCGCCGAACGTGACGCCGCGGCGCTTGCAACCCATCAGCTCGTGAGTGATCGTTACATCGCGAACTACAGGCATCAGGTCGGCCGCCACGAACAGCAGTTCGCTTAGACGCCGGCATCGCCCCCCGGTGGCGCCCCCGGTGGTCCGACGCGCGGTGCCGGCGTAATCGGCACTGCGACCTCCCGCTGGCGCCTGAAAAATACTGGCAGTTGGCGTTGCGCCACCAGCATCAGCAGTATGCCTGTCAGAACCGCAGCGGCTCCGATGATGACGGGTCCGCTAACGCCGAGGACCGAGATCTGGCTCGTTGCCGCCTGTCCCGGCGCGAAACACGACTTGATCAGCAACATTGCCATGATTGACGCCCCCACCGCCGGAAGCAGTCCCATCGAGAGGAAATTGCTGGCGCTTCGCAGGATTTCGCGGCGATAGAAGACAACGCAGGCGACGCCGGTCAGGCCATAGTAAAAGGCGATGACCAGCCCCAGCGCGGAAATCGAATCGGTCAGCACGTCCGCCGACAGGATCGTCATTCCGACGTACCAGACAATCGAAACGGCACCCATCGTCAAAGTCGAAAATCCTGGGCTCAGATGGCGGCCGTGAACATCACCGAACCGCCGGGGAATGGCGCCGGCGTGCGCCATGGACAGGGCCATGCGGGCGGCCGGCAGGATCGACGTCTGGGTCGATGCAAGCGCCGACGTCAACACCGCCAGCACGAGGATTTTGCCCAGCGACGGACCCAGTACGCTCAGCCCAAGCGGCGCCAGAACGTCGTCGGCGCTTTTGCTGAACAGATCCGGCCCAGCGACAGACACCGCCGCAGCCGCGACCAGGGCGTAAAGCGCCACCAGGATTACAGTTGAGGCCACCGCGGCGCGCCCCGGCGTCGTTCGCGGCTCCTGCGTCTCCTCGTTGACTGAAATACAACTGTCCCACCCCCAATATATGAACACCGCGAGCACCATGGCCTCGGTGAACTTGCCGAAATCGCTGATGTGCAACGGGTTAAACCAGCCCCATGCGATCGGCTGCGCGCCCGCCGGCGGGGTGCCAGCATAAACCTCGACCAAGGCAACGGCCGCGAAGATCACCAGGATCGTCAGTTCCGCCATCAGCAGGATTTGCTGCGTGCGGGCGGACAGCGTGATGCCCAGATAGCAGATCGCGGTCAGTATCACGATCCAGGCGACGCCAGCGATCCCGACATCGATCGCGGACGGATCGGCGACGCCGAGCAGCCGAAACGTATACTTGCCGGAAATGTCGGCGAGGCTTGGCATCACCAGGATATTCGTTACGATGATGCTCCACCCGCCGATCCAGCCGGCGCGGGGCCCCAGCGACCGCGTCACCCAGGAAAACGTCGTCCCGCAATCAGGATCCGCTCGGTTCAGGTGGTAGCAAGCCACGGCGATGAACAGCATCGGGATGAACGCCACAACCATGATGCTGGGGGTGCTGAACGTCGCGAACGCGGCGATCGGGCCGAGCGTGGCGGCGATGCTGTAGGCTGGTGAGGTCGAGGAAATCGCGATCGTGATATTCGACAAGAACGAGATAGCGTCCTTCTTCAGACCCTTGTCGATGCCGCGGTGATGACCGTGGGACATGGCAGCCTTTCAGATTCCAGGCTGATCCTCGTGATCCGCCCCCGTCATGATGCCCGGCGCGGCGACGCCGCCGCGGTTACGCCATCCGGCGCGGTCAGGACCAGCACGCCCAGCAGGATCAGCAGCCCGCCGGTGATGCCGGCAAATCGCTCGATCCCCGGCAGAATGCTGGTCGGCGGTCCGGCGCCCTGCACCAGCGTGGAAATGAACACGACCGCCGCCTGGGTTCCGACGTAGCCGATGCCGCGATCACTGGCTTGGACATGCGCCGAGATCCAGATTCCCGCCGTCAGCATCATCATCCATGGCAGCAGGCTGTCGACTGAAACCGCGAGACAGCCTAGCCCCGCAACCCCGCCCGCCACGCAGCCCAGAAGCCGATGTATTGCCCGTTCCGTGACTTTCCGCTGGTCCGCCGCCGCATCGCCGGACACCGCGGGAACCGCCATGACGGCCGCGGCGGTGACAGCGGTCTGAGACAGACTGGGCAGGTCCAGCCAGGACCAGACCAGCGGCACCAGCATCACGGCCAGCCCCGCGCGCACCGCATGCCGCACCGCGGGCCACTGATCGCCCAGGAGGTTCGACCAGCCCGGCGCATGCGCCACCGGCCGTGGGTGCGCTTCTGGTCCGACGAGCAGCGCCACCAGCATCGCCGACACGGTGCCGATGATCACCTCGGCGGAGCGGCTGACGCCCACTCCTATGGCCGAAGCCGGATTGCTCAGCAACGCCATCAGGACCATGTCGACCGTCACCGCACCCAGCAGCCAGGCATAGCCATACGAGCTGACCAGCAGGCCCAGCACGCCCACCGCGCTGACGAGAAACAACGCCAGGCTCAGAGCAATCGGATCTCCGGCGAGCCAGGGGCTGAGCGACAGCGCCATCGCGGCACCGGCCAGCGTGCCCAGTATGCGCAGGACACCACGTTGTACCGAGGCCGGAGCCGTTGCCTGCGAACAAACGAAAGCGCTGATCGCCGCCCACCATGCGTCCTCGACATGGAGGGCCAGTGCCAGTGATACGGCCAGCACCGCGGCCCCCGCCGCCATGGCACAACGCCGGCCCCGCGCGCCGGTCAACCGCATCTCCGCCAGCTCCCGCCGCAAGCCGATCACGACGTCCTGCACAAGGCTGGGGCTGCTCATGGCAGGATCAGCACCCGAGCGTCGGACCCCATGTAGAGTTTCAGATCCGGCGGCGGGTCAACCAGCGTGAGAGTAACCGGAAACCGGCGTTGCAGGCGGATCCAGTCGGTGGTCGGCGCAACGTATGGCAGCAGACGTCCGGGTGATGGATCGCGGCTGATACCCTGGGAAACGCCTGCGACCCGGGCTCGGTGCATATGCCACGGTTCGGAATCCAGCCACACCCACGCGGCGGCCCCGTCGGTGAACCCGCCGATGAAATTTTGCTTGTAGTTGGCGATGATCCGCCAGGCGTGGGCGTCGACGATGCCGATCAACGGCACGTCGGTCTGGGCGGTGTCGCCCGGCCGCAGGGTCAGATTGTTGATCGTTCCGCTGACCGGCGCGACCAGCTTGGTGCGCGCGAGTTGCCACTCGGCGGCCGCCAGTGCGGCGCTGGCCCGGTCCTGCGCCGCCCGATGCATCGCCTCGGTTGCCTGCGCCCGCGCCACTGCGGCCTGCCCGGTTTCGACAGCCGCATCGGCCTGTCGCAGATCATCCTCCGCCTTCTGCAGGTCGGCGCGGGACACATCGCTTGCGGTCGCCAACACTGTCACCCTGGATTGTGTGTCGCGCGCATAGGCCGCCGCCGCGGCTGCAGCGCTCGAGGCCGCTTTCGCCGAGGCGATGGCATCCTTGTCCGCGGCAACCAATGCGCGGGCTTCCTCAACCTCCGCCCGGCGCTGGTCGACGGCCAGTTCGTAGGGAACGGGATCGAGTGTCGCCAGCAGGTCCCCTTGCGTCACCGTCTGATTGTCCGCGACGGCGACCGCGATAACCCGTCCGCTGACCTGCGGCGCGACCGCCACCAAATCCGACTGCACGTAGGCATCCGCCGTGTAGGCGATGAACGAGGTCGCGATCTCATAGAGCAGGAACATGCCGACGATCGCCGCCGCGGCGATGCCGATCCGTCGGGCGCGAGTCATGCCGCGGCCGGCTCATGCTGCGCTGCGATACCGTGCATCCGCGTGGTGTCCCCCCGATCGGTCGCCATGGTTTCCGATTTCCGGGGTAGTTGTCGAGCATCCATTGCGCCCGCGACGTGGCCGCATTCGCTTCCGCGCCACCTGCCGGCTATACAGTTATTCGTGCCAGAATCCGACGACCTGTTCGGCGCACCGCAGCCCGTGGCGCCGCCCGATCCCGATGGCAAACGTCCGCTCGCGGATCGGTTGCGCCCCGCCACGCTCGCCGATGTTGTTGGCCAGGACCATCTGCTGGGCCCCGAGGGCGCGCTTACGCGTATGCTGGAACGCGGTTCACTCGCCTCGCTGATCCTGTGGGGACCGCCGGGCGTCGGCAAGACAACGATCGCCCGGCTGCTCGCGGCCAGGGCCAAATTGGCGTTCGTGCAGTTGTCCGCTGTGTTTTCGGGCGTCGCCGACCTCAAGCGCGCGTTCGACGACGCGACGAAACGTCGGCGAGTGGGTCAGGGCACGCTGCTGTTCGTCGACGAGATCCACCGCTTCAATCGGGCCCAGCAGGATGGCTTTCTGCCGGTGGTCGAGAACGGCACCGTGACGCTGATTGGCGCCACGACCGAGAACCCGTCCTTCGCCCTGAACGGCGCGCTGTTGTCGCGCTGCCAGGTCATGGTGCTGCGCCGCCTGGATGATCCCGCGCTGGACCGCCTGCTCGGCCGTGCTGAAGAAGAAATTGGCCGCACGCTGCCGATGACCGAGGAAGCCCGAGGCACCTTGCGTGCGATGGCCGATGGCGACGGCCGCTATCTGCTGAACATGGCAGAGCAGATCGGCGCCCTGCCCGCCGGCACGCCGGCGATGGACACCGCCGCGCTGTCGGACCTGCTGTCGCGTCGCGCTGCGCTGTATGACAAGGACCGCGAAGAACACTACAACCTGATTTCCGCCTTGCACAAATCGCTGCGCGGATCGGACCCTGACGCCGCGCTCTACTGGTTCGCCCGCATGCTGAACGGCGGCGAGGATCCTCGCTATATCGCCCGCCGCCTGGTCCGCTTCGCCGCCGAGGACATCGGGATGGCCGACCCCAACGCCCTGCCGCAAGCGCTGGCCGGCTGGGAGACGTATGAGCGCCTTGGCTCGCCCGAGGGCGAACTGGCGATTGCCCAGGTCGTCGTCTACCTCGGCACCGCGCCGAAATCGAACGCAGTCTATACGGCGTTCGGCCAGGCCAGGGCGGCGGCGAAAAGCACGGGCAGCCTGATGCCGCCGGCGCACATCCTGAATGCGCCGACGAAGCTGATGAAGCAGCTTGGTTACGGCGCCGGGTATGAATACGACCACGGCACTGAAGATGCCTTCTCGGGCCAGAACTACTTTCCCGATGGCATGGAGCGGATCGAATTCTACCAACCGAAAGATCGCGGCTTCGAGCGGGAAATTACCCGCCGGCTGGAATACTGGGCGGAACTGAGAGGGAAGAAGTAAGCGTGGGGACAGCGGATCGAGGCGGCCAAGCGCGCGACGTGCCGCCTGGGGCAATCCAGGCCCAGGCCCCTGTGTTCCGCGTCGCGACACGCACAACGACCGACCTCAGCCGATAGGCTGGACCTTCGTCGTAGACCGCAAGCCGCTCCAGTGTGCGGCGATCCACCACCGCGAGCGCCCCCGCGACCGTCCCGCGCGCGCGGCGCAGCGTCGAATAGCGGCCGTTGGGCAGCGCAACACGGCGCCAGCCGCGTAGCGTGGCAGGCACCAGGGCAACGGGGCGTCCGGCGAACCCAGCCAGCAGGTCGGGATCGAGCAGCGTGCCATAGAGAAACAAGCGCATGTAGCGGAATGGAGTTTTCTTCGCGTTACTCCGCCAGCCCACCGTGGCGCCGAGCGGATGAATATCGTACCAAGGCATAGCAGGGAGGATCAGATGGGCGAGCATCGTATCGATTGGGAGGATGTGGAAGAGGGTCAGCCGCTGCCGTCCTTTACCTATGAGCTCAGCCTCCTGCGTCTCGTTGCGTTCGTGCGTGCGAGCGGACTTTTCGACTATGTCCATTTTGATCGGGAGTATGCGCGTGCTGCCGGCGCCCGCGACGCGTTCATTTCGACACCGCACGTGGCCGGTCTGTTTGGTCGCCTGCTGACCGACTGGTCCGGCCCCGAGGGAGAAATCCGCTCGCTCATTTTCACGATGCGCACGCAAAGCTGCACGAACGATATGCTGACAATCACCGGCCGCGTCGGGCGCCGCTACCGCGGATCGGACGGTGCCTATCTCGTCGATCTGGTGGACCTCAATATCGGGCACCCGAACGCCGCCCACGCCGCGACCGCCACTGCCACGATGGCCCTGCCGTCGCGGTCGGGGGCGCAGGCCCTGCCGCTCAGCGCGACTGCATCCGTCCCGGCCGAGGGTGCCGCCGCGGCGGATGTGCCGGATTTCGCGCGGCCGTTCCTGGGCAAGTCCCGGTCAGGCGGGGGACTGCCGGCGCGGCCGCTGACCCAGGAGGAAATTCACCTCTGGTGCGAAGCGCTCGAGGACTGGAACCCGCTGTATTGGGACGAACGATACGCCGCCTCAAGCCGGTTCGGCGGCATTATCGCACCGCCAACTTCGATGTTTTTTGGCGCCGGCTCCGCGGCCGGGCTGGGGGTCGGCTACCTCAAGCCCGGCGGGCAGGTGCCTGACGCGGTGCGCCAGGGTCTGACGGGTATTCCGCTGTTGCAGTCCCTGCGGCAGAGCCTGGTGCAAGGCGGCACTCTCGTTAACCCGCCGGACTGTCCGGAAATCGCAGTTGTGCAGACGGCGTCCCGCTTCTTCATCCCGCTGCGGCCAGGCGACACCGCGCGTGGCGAACTCAGGATGAAGCACTGCAGCCAGAAGAAGAAGACCAAGCTCGGCGAGGGCTACTTCGTCACCACGGAACGGCTTTTCTACAATCAGCGAAATGAGCTTGTGCGCGCACACGACTTCACGGTCTTTCATTACCAGGTCTGAGGAAACCGCGGTCGCTGGACAGCCTGACCGGGTTCCGGTACTGACCGGTAGGAATCACAAGACCAGGCGCAGGAGACATACACGCCATGAGGTTCGGCCTGATCTACGAACTGCAATTGCCACGTCCGTGGGATGCGGAGTCCGAGCACCGGATGGTCCTCGACGCTCTGACCGAGGTCGTGGTCGCCGACCGGCTCGGTTTTGACTACGTGTGGGCCAACGAACACCATTTTCTGGAGGAATACTCTCATAATTCCGCGCCCGAGGTGTTTCTGGCGGCCGCCGCCGGGCGCACCAGGCAGATCCACGTCGGACATGCCGTGGTGCTGTCGCCGCCGGGGTACAATCCGCCGGCGCGGGTCGCCGAACGGATCGCGATGCTCGACCTGGTTTCGTCCGGACGCTGCGAATGGGGCACCGGGTCGTCGGCATCGCGCGCCGAACTGGAAGGCTTCAACATCAATCCGGACCTGAAGAAATTGATGTGGGCCGAGGCAACAGAGCAGACCGCCAACATGATGGCGATGGCGCCCTATCCCGGCTTCAAGGGCGATTTCTTTTCGATGCCGGTCCGCAACGTCATTCCGAAGCCGTTGCAAAAGCCGCACCCGCCGCTTTGGCTCGCCTGCTCGAACCGCGAGACGATCCACGTCGCCGCGCGCAACGGCGTGGGCGCGCTCGCGTTTGCCTTCGTCGATCCCGCCGAGGCGGCGAAATGGGCCGGCGACTACTACGCGATCATCAAGTCGGAGGAATGCGTACCAATCGGCCATTCGGTGAATGCCAATATCGCGATGGCGACCGGTTTCTCGGTGCATCATGACGAGGCCGAGGCGATCCGGCGCGGACAGGATGGCTTTCAGTACTTCGGCTACGCACTCGGCCATCACTACGTCTACGGTCAGCATATCCCCGCGGTGACGAATGTGTGGGAACGGTTCGAGCGTGCACGCGACGCACTG
>DASYBP010000327.1:0-1606 GCA_036500715.1 Rhodopila sp. | reverse complement strand
TCGACGCGCCGTGAGCCGAAAGGTAGTCCGCGGCGAAGCGGCGGAACACCTCGGCGACCTCGATCATGACCGTGCCTCAGAGGCCGGTCATCAGCCGATCGAGCAGATTGTGCAGCGACGCCCGGGTGGGCGTGGTCAGGTGTGTGTAGATGGCCGTGGTGGTGATGCTGGCATGCCCGAGCAGGATCTGCACGATACGGGTGTCGACGCCGTTCTCGATCAGCCGTGTCGCATAGCTGTGGCGCAACGCGTGTGGGGTCACGCTGCGCTGGATGCCTGCCGTACCGACGGCGGCGGCGAAGGTGCGCGACAGCACGCGGTTATTGAGCGGCGCGTCACCGAAGTGATTGGGGAACAGCCAACGGCGGTTGTGGTGGGTCAGCCATAAATGGCCCAGCTCGTCGAGAACCGGCTGCGGCAGCGGCACGAGCCGCTCTTTGTCGCCCTTGCCGATGATCCGCAACACTTGGTTGGTCCGGTCGACGGCGCCAATTTCCAGCGTGGTGGCTTCGCTGATGCGCAGGCCACAGGCATACATGACGGCGAGGCAGGTCTTGTGGGTCGGGGTGCGGATACCGCTGAGCAGGCGACGGACCTGATCGTCCGACAGCGCGTCAGGCAGCCGCTTCTGCCGTGGTGATGCGATCCTTTTTTTCCCCGAACAGCCCCCAGGCACGGCCAAGTGTGTGTTGATAGAAAAAACGAAGGCCGTAATGACTGGTCTGGAAGGTGCCGCGGGCCACCCCTCGTTGGCGCAAGCCGAGCAAGTAGCTCCGTACCTCTTCCTCGCTGAGCAGATCGGGCGAGCGGCGGTAATGCCCAGCCAGCCGGCGCACCGCCTGGACGTAGAGCTTCCGCGTCCCTTCAGCCAATCCCGCCAGAATCATGTCATCGATCATTCGCGCACGCTGTGCCGACATCGCGGTCTCCTTTCGATGATGTGCCGGCGAGCTGCTTCACGCCCGCCGACCCGAAAGGATACTCCTGCTAGTCAGTTATCCACGCCGCCCCAGCTGTACGCCTCGCTCGGCGTAGCCGTTCCGTCCAACAAGTGATTACCGACACATCGACCAGCGTGGTCGCGAGTGGCCGCTGCGGCACAAGCCACTGATTGATAAAGGAAGCTGCACTACTTCGTTCCGCATTTGTCTGCCTATCCGTCAAATCCGCGCATTCCGTGCGTTCTGGCCAATATGGCTGAATTGGGCGCTTGTCTCGGTTCTCCGAGCGACCTGGAGAATTCTCTCAGCCGATCTGTTCGGAGGGCATAGGAGAGGCTATATATGCACTCGAATTGCACTCGGAGAGATCATGCTGACCGCCCTGCTCCAGGACATACGGGAACGGGACTTTGTGTCACCGCAGCGGATGAGCCGGCGCCTGCGCCTGCCTCTCGGCGAGTTGGCCAAGCTTGCCCACCTCCATCGCAACACGCTCGCAAAGCACCCTGACTCCCCCGTGGTGCAGAGGAACCTCGAACCCATTGTGCGCATCCTGACCGTTGCGGAGGAGCTGACAGGCGACGCCGACCGCGCGATTGTCTGGTTCCGCCATCAGCCGATCGCCGGACACGACGGCCGCACGGCGCTGGAGTTGGTCGAAGCCG
>DASYBP010000326.1:0-2450 GCA_036500715.1 Rhodopila sp. | reverse complement strand
AGGCCCATGGAGAAGTCCGCGGACTGAACCGTCATGAGGTTGAAGAAGACGTCCTCAGGCCGCACCTGCAGCTTCTCCTCCAAGTCGTTCACGACAGCCTCGTAGAACGTGCCCTTCTGCTCCGGGGTCGCGACGTCGAGGAAGATCAGCTGGATGAAGATGCAGTTCTCGGACCGGTAGATGCCGAGATAGTCGGCATCGAAGAGGAAGTTCTCCGCCTTGTGTTCACTGATGGTCTGGAACCGATCCTCGGGTACGCCCAGGCATTCGATCATCTTGTCGTACACGACATCGGCGATGGTACGGCGGTATTCAGCTGACTTGCCCTCGATGAGGTCGATACGGGCCAGAGGCATACAACGCTCCTAACGGGGTTGGTGGAGAACCCGGGAGTTGCACCCCGGTGACTGATTTGGACATGGACTACTTTCCGTACCTCCCAGTCAACCCCGGGCCGCTGGCGGTGTGCTAGCCCATTTCGCTCGACTCACGCCCATTCCGACTTCGTCATCAGCGAGTGGCACGCAGATCGCGGGCATTATCAACGCTGTCGGCCAACCCTGAATCGGCCACGACCAAAGGAGGGCCAATCGTGCAGGAACGGTTCACCGACCAAGCGCGCGACGCGCGCCCACGGAGCAGCTAGCGACGAATTCCAATTGGCGAGCTGCACTCCACATCCGAGAAAGTTCTGGAAACTGTTTGTACTGCCGAGGCAGAAACTGGGAGGCCCGGCCGACCCTCAACCGAAGGGTTAGTGACCTGGACGTGGACCCGCAAATTAAGAGTCAGCGGTCCAACTCGTTGGAGATGGCGCTAACGGCAGCGGCGAACGGCCCCGGCGACTCGGACCGCGATCGCTAAGTTATGAGCTACGCACCAAGGGTTTTTCCGTGTCCGCCTAGTCTCAAAAGCGCAGGTCAACGCCCTTCGAGTGTCTGGCCGGTTGCGCCACATCGCACCGATTCTGGGTGGTTTCACCGCGTTTTGTTCCCAAATTTGTTCCCAAATGGGCAGGCTTACCCGGTCGCCGCAGCGGCTACCGTGCAGTACCACACCAACATGGAGCACAATTTGAGGCCCGGCAAGGGAACCGTCCATCCAATATGCGGCCAAACCTGCAGAGCAAGGTGGTCCAGCGGGTCCGGTTAGTGGCCTCTAAATGCGGTCTGACCAGAGCGTAGAGAACTTTGTCTAAAGGGGGGGCCGCGTTCTGGTCATTCCTGCCGATGCCGAATCAGGCCGAGCTGGAGGCTTTCGCGGCTGCCAGGGTGAGCCGGGCGATGCGTTTGGCGGTCATTGCCGCGGCGCGCGCGCCGCTGTTCATTTCGGCGGTGGCCAACGCCCCGTCGTAGAGGATGGTGAGCGCGTCGGCCAGCGCCTGGGAGTCGGCGACCCCGGTGTCTATGGCCAGTTTGAGGAAGGTCTGGCGCAGCCAGTTGCGGTAGTCCTTAATGGCCAGCTGCTGGGACTCGCCTGCCGGGGCTTCGGCGGCGGCGTTGGTGAAGGGGCAGCCGCGGAATTTCGGCTCGGACACATAGTCGGCGACCGCGTCGAAGATCGCCAGGATTTTTTCGTCCGGGTCGTCGGTGCGGGCCTGCGCTTCCTCGACACGCTGGCGGAATGCGTTATGGCGGTTTTGCAGATAGGCGGCGACCAGTGCGTCCTTGCCGCCGAAGTTGTAGTACAGCGAGCCTTTTGCCACGCCTGCCTTCTCGATGATCGCGTCGATCCCGGTGGAATGGACGCCGTCACGGTAGAACAGCTCATCAGACGCGGCGAGCAGGCGCTCGCGCGGTGACGGCCGTTTCGCTGCCTTGGTCGCCATCACGCCAGCGTACCAGACAGATTGGTCTGAATACCCCTCTCCGGCTGCCGAACACCGACCCGATGGCTTGCGCTTTTGATCCGATCGGTCTAATTTTACTTGTAGCTGATCAGACAGATCGGTATAAATGCCGCAAGGAGTGGTCATGACAAGCTCCACCGTGGTTCGGGACCTGGAAGGCAAGGTCGCGCTGGTGACCGGTGCTACGTCGGGGATCGGTAGGGCCACTGCGGTGCAGCTGGCCGCGCAGGGAGCCACGGTGATCGTGCACGGCCGCGATGTAAGCCGGGGCGTTGCGGTGGTCGCCGAGATCGAAAACGGCGGGGGCTCAGCGCGGTTCGTGGGCGCCGACCTTAGCCAACCGGAAGAGGCGCTGCGGCTGGCCGAGGAGGTCGGCGACGTCGACATCCTGGTCAACAACGCCGGGTTCGCCTGGTTCGGCCCGTCGGCGAGGCTGGCCGTCAACACGTTGGATCAGTTGTTCGCCGCCAACGTGCAGGCCCCCTACCTGCTCGTGTCGGTATTGGCCCCGAAGATGGCGGACCGCGGCGACGGCGTGGTCATCAACATCGCCAGCAGGGCTGGCGCCGTCGGTCAGCCCAACACCGCCGCCTACGGCGCC
>DASYBP010000325.1:0-1958 GCA_036500715.1 Rhodopila sp. | reverse complement strand
CGCGTCGTCCCCATCTCCGCCGTTAGATTTCGATTCCTCGCTTTCGGCCGAAGCTCCAGTCCACTGCCCCGCCCGCGGACATCACACCGTTGACCTGCCGGCCGAGTTGTTGCTCCGGCACCGTCAACTTGATCAGCCGCGAACTCAATGACATAGCGTGGCCGTCTGGCTTGCCCAGGCAGGCTGGGTCGCGTAGCCGGGCCCGATGACCACACCTACCCCGCCCAGCTATGCCGGCTACCGCTTCCCGGCCGAGATCATCAGCTTCACCGTTTGGCTGTATTTCCGCTTTCCTCTCAGCCTACGCCAGGTCGACGAGATCCTCGCCGCCCGCGGCATCGTCGTCAGCCATGAAACCGTACGACAGTGGGGCCTCAAGTTCGGCCAGACGTTTGCCCATCAGGTCCGGCGCCGGCTGCCGCAAGCCGGCGACAAATGGCATCTCGATGAGGTCGCGGTGAAGATTGCCGGGGTGAAGCACTGGCTCTGGCGGGCCGTCGATCAGGACGGGTTTGTACTCGACGTTCTGGTTCAGCGCCGGCGCGACAAGACCGCCGCTGAACGCTTGCTGCGTAAGCTGCTCAAGAAGCAGATGCGCCCGCCTCGTGTTATGATCACCGATAAGCTGCCCAGCTACGGAGCTGCCAAGAAGGGCCTGCTGCCCGGCGTTGAGCACCGGCAACACAAGGGCCTCAACAATCGGGCGGAGAACTCGCACCAACCAACCCGGCGACGAGAACGGCAGATGAAGCGCTTCAAGTCAGCCGGCCAAGCACAACGGTTCCTCTCCGCCCACGACGGGATCAACAATCTCATTTACCTCCGCCGCAACCGTCTCCCAGCCGACCGTTACCGAGCCGCCCGAACCCGAGCGTCACAGACCTGGGCCGAGGTCACCGGCGCTGCCGGGATGGCATAGCTGTCGCCATGTTTGGCTCGGTTCGGGAGCTCGTTGCGCTTGAGGCCGGTTAAGTTGACGATGCCCTTCGGGGCGTTGTCAACTTGACGGAGGGCAGGCAGCAATTCGCCACTGTGAGCCGCTCGACGTCGCGCCGTCGATGACACCCTTGCCGCGTCTCGCCAGCTTTGCCGTCATCGCCTCTCCGGGAGTGGCAAAGGTCGTCCCCGTCATGAGATCGAGAAAGATCTGACCTGGCGCTGCGCCCGGACACGCAGCACGTGCGCCAACGATCATCGTGGCGGCGGACGCGCCGCCTCGGCGGTTAACCGTTCCTTCTGGTATGACGATTGCCGAGTGATGGCCAGGGAAGCGGTGCCGATTCACAGCAGTTGACCGCAGCGGCAATTGATCCAGCGGCAGCCTCTACTGACAGCGCCTTTCGGATAGCCGCTGCCTGCCGGGAGCCGCCCTATGAGCCGTCGAGGATGGTGAGTGCTGTGTTGATGACACCTTCGAGGAGTGGACGTTCAGGGCGGACCCGGGCCAGGACACGCACGCCCATCAGCACGCCCAGCAGGTGCTGAGCCAAGCCGGCCGCCGGCCGGGAAGGGGTGATCGTCCCATCGGCCTGGCCTCTCTTTACACAATCGAGAAAGAAAGACTCGATCCGTTTGAGTGTCTCGACAATCGTCTCACGAAACTCGCGGTCATGCGGCGCGATCTCAAGTGCGGAATTCACGATCATGCAGCCCTTGCGTTCGCGGTCGCCAAGTGAACGGCGGAGGATGTCATCGAAAAAAGATCGTATGGCCTTGCGGGGCGGTAAGGTCTCGCACCTTCTGAGCCGCACTCCGATACTTTTTTCGATGTAGTGATCGAGCGCCGTACTGAACATCGCCCGCTTGTCGCCGTACGCGTTGTACAAGCTTGCGGCAGTGAGGCCGGTCCTCTCGATCAGATCTTTGATCGACGTCGCCCCATATCCTTGCGCCCAAAAACACTGCATCGCAGCGTCCAGCACCTCCTCCTCGTCGAATTCCCTCGGTCTCGCCATTCT
>DASYBP010000324.1:0-4237 GCA_036500715.1 Rhodopila sp. | reverse complement strand
AAAGCCACGCGGCACAAGGGTGGAGGCTTGGAACGTGGGCTGCACCTGATAGCCGATCGACTCCACCGAAAGTGAGTCAGAGCCCAAAAATGACCCCCTGAATTGAGGCACGTGGGCTGCCCGCTTCGACTTGAAGTGGGCGGTGGGGGATGCTGATTGTGGAGACGATCGGCCGGATACGGCGCGAGCATTTGGTCAAAGGCAAGTCGATCCGACAGGTCGCGCGCGATCTGAATTTGTCGCGCAATACGGTCCGTAAAATCCTGCGCTCGGATGAAACTGCCGCGGGATATCGGCGCGAGGTGCAGCCCCGACCGCGGCTTGGGCGATGGAAGGCGGAACTGGACCGGCTCCTGAGCACGAACGTCGACCAGTCGGCGCACGAGCGGCTGACATTGATCCGGCTGTTCGAAGAACTGCGCGGGCTGGGCTACGAGGGCGGCTATGACGCGGTTCGCCGGTATGCGCACCGTTGGAGCCGTGAGCATGCGAGCCGAACGGCGGCCGCTTTCGTGCCGCTGACGTTCGCACCAGGCGAGGCTTACCAGTTCGACTGGAGCCACGAGATCGTGGTGCTTAATGGCGCGACGGTGACGGTGAAAGTCGCACACGTACGGCTGTGCCACAGCCGGATGATGTTCGTGCGGGCCTATCCCCGTGAGACCCAGGAGATGGTGTTCGACGCGCACGATCGGGCGTTCGCGTTCTTTCGTGGTGCGTGCACGCGCGGCATCTACGACAACATGAAGACCGCAGTTGAAATGATCTTCATTGGCAAACAACGTCAATACAATCGCCGCTTCCTGCAAATGTGCAGTCATTACCTGGTGGAACCGGTGGCCTGCACGCCGGGGTCAGGGTGGGAGAAGGGACAGGTCGAGAACCAGGTCGGTTTGGTTCGAGAACGCTTTCTGACGCCACGGCCGCGCTTCAAGACCTATGACGAGCTGAATGCCTGGCTGACTGAGCGGTGCGTCGGCTATGCCAAGGCACACCCTCATCCGGAGCGACTGGACCACACAGTGTGGGAGGTGTTCGAGGCGGAGCGGTCCAGCCTGGTGGCGTATCGCGGCCGGTTCGATGGTTTCCATGCGCTGCCGGCCTCGGTCTCGAAGACCTGCCTGGTGCGCTTCGACCACAACAAATACTCGGTGAACGCCAGTGCCGTCGGCCGGCCGGTCGACATCCATGCCTATGCTGAGCGCGTGGTCATCCACCAGAACGGCCAAGTCGTCGCCGACCATGCCCGTTGTTACGGCCGCGGCGAGACGATCTACGATCCCTGGCATTATGTTCCGGTCCTGGCTCGCAAGCCGGGAGCGCTGCGCAACGGCGCACCGTTCAAGGACTGGGTCCTGCCTGCCGCCCTGGAACGCGTGCGGCGCAAGCACGCTGGCACCGATGACGGTGATCGCCAGATGGTCGCCATTTTGGCTGCGGTCCTGACGGACGGCCTCCCGGCGATCGAGGCGGCATGTGCCCAGGCTCTGTCCGAAGGCGTCCATTCGGCCGACGTGATCATCAATATCCTGACCCGCCGGCGCGATCCGGGACCGGCGGTCAGCATCCCGATCCCACCCGCCCTGACGCTGCAGCACGCGCCACTGGCCGATTGCGCCCGCTACGATCAACTCAGGAGCACATGAGCATGGAGCGCACCGACGTGCTCGCCATGATGGGCGAACTCAAGCTCTACGGCATGAGGAACGCCTACGACGAACTGCTGGCTACCGCGCTCAAGCGCCAACATGAGCCACAGCGGTTCGCCGGCGAACTTCTCAAGGCCGAAATATCCGAGAAGCAGGCGCGATCCATCCGTTACCAGCTGACCATTGCCAAGCTGCCGCTGGCCAAGGATGTCGATGGCTTTGCCTTCAAGGATACCCCGGTGAACGAGGCGTTGGTACGCGATCTTGCTGATGGCGGCTTTATCGTTCAGCAACGTAACGTCGTTCCGGTCGGCGGAACCGGCACCGGCAAGTCACATCTGGCGATCGCAATTGCACGCAGCTGCATACGTGCCGGATCCCGTGGCCGCTTCTTCAACACCGTCGATCTGGTCAACCGGCTTGAAGCCGAAGGACGGTCAGGGCGACAGGGCAAGCTCGCCGAACATCTCACCCGCCTCGACTTCGTTATCCTTGACGAGCTCGGCTACCTCCCCTTTGCCCAGGCCGGCGGACAGCTCCTGTTCCATCTGATCAGTCGGCTATACGAGCGCACCTCGGTCATCGTCACCACCAATCTGGCGTTCGGCGAATGGCCGAGCGTGTTTGGCGATGCGAAGATGACGACCGCATTGCTCGACCGCCTGACCCATCATTGCGACATCGTCGAGACCGGCAACGACAGCTGGCGCTTCAAGCACCGCGCCTGATCCACAAGACCCGACCTGTCCAAGCCTGGCACGGTGGGTGCCGCCGTCAAGGACGCATCATGCGAATGCGTGCATCCGCACGACGCGCCGCCAAGGCGGTGGCCTGAAGGCCATCCTTGACCGCGGCACCCACCGCGCCCTGTGCAGATTAGGCCGCGGCGAAGAAACGGCCCTGTTCAGCCGAACAAAGAAACACCAGTGGCTTCATCGAACAAGCAGCAAAAGGGGTGCCCGTTCTGAACGCCAACAGAAACCGCTCGACGGTGGGTCAATTTTGGACGCCGATCCCGGGTCAGTTTTCAACGCCGATTGACACCCGGTTTAGCAGGCTGCTGAAAAAGCCCACTCAAAACCGAAAATCGCGCGTATTTGCCTCTGACTTCTGGTTCTAAGGGCAAGTTTCAGTGGTTTTCCCGGTCTCCCTAGGCCGCTGATGCGGCCCTGGACAGATTCCGGGCAGACTCATCCTGTGGCGAGCAGCCGCGGCAGCCGGACCAGATTGTAAGCCGCCGCCCTGAACACAAACATCCACGCGACCCGCTTCACCCCGCGCAGCTTGGTCTGCGCCATGCCACCAACCGCCTTGATCCAGCCATTCGCCTCCTCGATCCGCTTGCGAATGACCTGACTGATCGCGTAGCCGGCATGGCGGGTCGTCCGCCCATCGATGTTTGAACCCCGATGCTCGGTGATGTTCTGTGCCACATGCGGCGTTACGCCAGCGGCTCGGCTCTGGGCCACGAACGCCGCCGTATCGTATTTCTTGTCCGCACCAACCGTCTTCTGGCCCGAACCCGCCAGCACCTCCAGCATCGCCAGCGCCGCCGCCGGCTCGGCCGTCCCGGTGGCGTGCGTCAGCCTCGCATCCACCACCAGCCCGTTGCGGTTCTCCATCAGCAGGTGCCCGCAAAACGCCAGCTTTGCCCCCTCGCCATCGGATTTGCGGGCCAGCCGGGCGTCCGGGTCCGTGGTCGAGGCATGCGTCTCGTTCGAGCGCTTCTCTTTGCGGAAGTTCCGCTCGCCGTTGCGCCCGGGCGACGGCGGCTCGTCGGTGCCGTCCTTGCGGCGGAAACTCTTCATGCCGGCCCACGCCTGGATCAGCGTGCCGTCGGCGGAGAAATGTTCGTCCGACAGCAGCGCCTTGACCCGCGGCAGGTTCAGCACGGCGTCCATGAAGGCCGCTGCGATGTCGCCTTCCAACAGCCGGTCGCGGTTCTTCCTGAACACCGTTGGCACCCAGACCGGATCGTCTACTGACAGGCCCACGAACCAGCGCAACAGCAGGTTGTCGTTCAGTTGCTCCATCAACTGGCGTTCCGAACGGATGGTGTAGAAGGCTTGCAACAGCAGCGCGCGCAGAAGCTGCTCGGGCCGGATCGAGGGGCGGCCGTTCTCCGAGTAGAGGGCAGTGAACTGGCTGTTCAGTGTGCTCAGCGCTTCATCGGCGACCGTGCGGATCACGCGTAGGGGGTGGGAGGTGGGGATCCGGCTGTCCGGCCTGACATAGCTGAAGAGCCCGTCCCGTCTGATGTCTTCGCCGCGCATCCCAGGCCATCCCCCGCTGTCAATCCGATGTGCTATCGAATCCGATACGCCCGCGTCGGGGCAAGGGGTTTTTCAGCAGCCTGTTAGTCCTACTGCGTCACTCATTCTGCTCAACCAACCTCTGTGGCATTCGACCGCAACAGGGACATCGCGGCAGAGCGTGAACCAGGGTGCGCGCAAGGCGGATACGCAGCGTGGTGATTGACTGCGGCATGTGGCGTTGTGAACGCAACGGCAGATCCTCTGGGTCGGTAACCGGCGGGAAGGCGAGATTGCAAGCCTCGCCGGGCGCAGGCAGGTCCTGAGGGGGGAATC
>DASYBP010000323.1:0-6023 GCA_036500715.1 Rhodopila sp. | reverse complement strand
TTTTCGCCGGGCCGCACAGGCCCAAAACAACAAAGCGATGCAGGGGAAGCGAACATGCAAGACACTCTTCGGGGCGAGCGGGCGCGTACCGTTGCGACCGGCGTCGCGTTCGGCCTGGCGCTTTGTGTCGCGCTGGCGTCGCACGCCCAGGCGGAGAACTTCACCCTCGGTTATTCGACCGGATTTTTGCAGGATCCGTTCCAGGTGATCCAGGCCGACAGTGTGATGGCAAGCGGCAAGAAGGCCGGCCTGAAAACGTTGCCGGTGGCCAACGCGAACGGCGATCCCGGCAAGCAGATCACCGATTTCCACAACCTGATCGCCGAGGGCGCACAGGGCATCCTGTTCGTCGCTCGTGACAGTGAGGCGATCGTGCCGGCGCTGGATTTCGCTGCCAGCAAACATGTCCCGGCTGTCTCGATCGATATGGGTCCGGCCGGCGGCAAGGCGGCGATGGTGGTGCGCGCCGACAACGTCCGCATGGGTGCCGACGCCTGCGCACTGACCGGCAAGGCCCTGGGCGGCAAGGGGATCGTACTGTCGCTGATGGGCGACCAGGCGACGCTGAACGGACGCGACCGCACCAGCGGTTTCTCCACCTGCATGAAAAAGGACTTTCCCGGCATCAAGCTGATTGAGCAGCCAACCTACTGGGCGACCGACAAGGCAACCTCGATCGCGCAGACGGTGGTGACCTCGACACCCAACCTCGGGGCGATTTACATGCAAAGCGACGCTGTCATGCTGGCCGGCGTGCTGAACGTGCTAAAGAGCGCCGGCAAGCTCAAGCCGGTCGGTGAACCTGGCCACATCTTTCTGGTGAGCATCGACGGCACGCCGCTGGCGATGCAGAAGATCCGTGAGAACCAGTTGGACGCCGCGGTTTCGCAACCGTTGAATCTGTATGTGAAGTGGGGACTTTATTACCTCGAAAAGGCGGTCGCCGGGAAGACGTTTGCCCCCGGCCCGACCGACCACGACAGTCGCATCGAGACCATCAATGGCAATCCGATGGATCTGCTGCCGGCGCCGATCGTGACCAAGGCCAATGTCGACGATCCGACATTGTGGGCGAACGCGGCCAAGAGCTGAACGGGCGGATGCCGGCGCAGGTCGCGGAACCGGGCCCGGCGCGCACGCCGGCGGTCGTCGAGGCGGTCGGCGTCTCCAAGCATTTCGGTAGAAGTCAGGCGCTGAGTAACGTCTCGATGCGCGTACCGGCGGGTGATTCGCGGGCGCTCGTCGGACGCAACGGTGCGGGTAAATCCACCCTGGTCGGTGTGCTGACCGGCATCCTGGTCCCTGATTCGGGGCACGTTCGTTTCGCTGGAGACGACGCGCCGGGCCTCGCCGAACGGCATAAATGGCGCGACCGCGTAGCCTGTGTGTACCAGAAGTCCACGCTGGTCCCGACCCTTACGGTGGCGGAGAACCTGCTGCTCAACGCGCAGCCCACCGGCGCGCTCGGGTTGATCCGCTGGGGCGCGGCGCGGCGGGAGGCAGAGCGAGTGCTGGCCGGCTGGGGCATGGAACTCGATGTGGAGCAGGAATGTTCGCGCTTGTCGGTCGAGCAGCGCCAGATCGTGGAAATCGCCCGAGCGCTGATCCAGGGCACGCGCTTCATCATCCTGGACGAGCCGACCGCCGAACTGGAGGGGCGGGAGGTGCGGCGACTGTTCGACCGCATCAGCCATTTGCGTGCCGCCGGCGTCACCTTCCTGTATATCTCGCACTACCTCGAGGAGATCTATGAGATCTGCCGCAGCGTGACCGTGTTGCGCGACGGGCGGGTGGTAGCCGAGGCATCGTTGGAGGACATGCCGAAGGACCGGGTGGTTGCCGCCATGGTGGGGGATGCGTCCGCAGGCTCCGCCGACCGCCGCCGAGCCGGCAGCACCTTGGCAACGACCGCACGCGCGACCCCGGCGCTGGAACTGCATGACGTTCGTCTGGACAGCGGTGTTTCAGGCATAAGCTTGCAGATCGGCGCCGGCGAATGCGTCGGGCTGGCCGGGCTTGCTGGTTCCGGCAAGGGCGAGATCGGTGATGCGATCGCGGGTCTGCTGGCACCTGCCGCCGGAACGATCCGCGTCGCCGGCAAGGCCTTGCGCGCGGGCGACGTGGTCGATGCGCGGCGCAAGGGCGTCGGCTACGTGCCGCGGGACCGGCACGCGCGGGGCATCGTCCCGTTACTGTCCGTGGCCGAGAACATGACGCTGACCATCCTCGATCGGATGGGGCGCGGCGGTATCATTCTGCCGCGACGCCAGGCCGACGCAGCTAGGCGGATGATCCGCTCGCTGCAGATCGTTGCGAGTTCTCCCGATCAGCCGATCAAGGAACTGAGTGGCGGCAACCAGCAGAAGGCGGTGATGGCGCGTGCGCTTGCGTCCGATCCCAAAGTGCTGGTGCTGCTGTATCCGACGCAGGGCGTCGATATTGCTTCGAAGGACGCGCTGTTCGCAATCGTGGAGCGCGCCCGCGCCGGCGGCGCGGCGGTGCTGATCATCAGTGACGAACTGGATGAGTTATCGGTGTGCGACCGCGTACTGGTCGTCTTCAAGGGCCGGCTGACCGCCGAATTCGCCATGGGCTGGCAGAGCGAGGCGCTGGTGGCGGCGATTGAGGGAATCGAGCATGCCTAGCGAGCAGATCGATTTAGTCCCGGACCGCCCTACGCGAGTGCAAAGCCGCCTGACGTTATTCGGCCTGCGTGAACTGACGCTGGTACCGGTGATCGTTCTCGTCATCATCATTGGCGCGTTTGCGTCCGATGCCTTTCTCACCAGCGACAATTTCCTGAATATCTTGCAGCAATCATCCGAACTCTCGGTGGTGGTGATTGCCGAAACATTGATCCTGCTGGCCGGAAAATTCGACCTGTCGCTGGAGTCAGTCGTCGGGCTGGCGCCGATGTTGGGGGCATGGCTGATTATCAAGGATGTACACGTCGGCGGCTCCGGCGTGGGGCTGCCATGGTGGCTGGCGATCGTGGCGGTACTGGCGACTGGCGCGCTCGTCGGCCTGATCAACGGATTTCTGATTGTCAGGCTGCGGCTCAATGCCTTTATCGTTACGCTGGCAATGCTGATCCTGTTGCGCGGCGTGCAGCTCGGCACCACCAATGGCAAGACGCTGTTCGATCTGCCGGACGGCTTCCTGTACCTCGGTTCCGGTAAATGGCTGGGGATTCCAGTCTCCATATGGATCGCCGGCATACTCTACCTCGTCTTCGGGCTGTACTTGCGCTATCATCGGCTCGGCCGAGCGCTGTATGCGATTGGGGGCAACGCTGATGCGGCCCGTGCTGCCGGCATCGGGGTGGAACGCGTGCTGTGGGGCACCCTGGTCGTCAGCGGCACGCTGGCGGCGCTTGCCGG
Source organism: Rhodopila sp. (assembly GCA_036500715.1). GTDB lineage: Bacteria > Pseudomonadota > Alphaproteobacteria > Acetobacterales > Acetobacteraceae > Rhodopila. The sequence goes on along the minus strand of DASYBP010000323.1, from coordinate 2,643 downwards.
GCTGATGCTGACGGGGCGGATCGCCTCGGTCGTGACCAGTCAAGGTCAGAACATGATCTTCTACGTGTTCGCGGCAGCGGTGATCGGCGGCATAAGCCTGAATGGCGGCAAGGGGCGACTGCTGGGTGCGTTGACCGGCGTGCTGTTACTGGGGATCCTGCAGAATGTGCTGACGCTGGCCGAAATCCCGGCATTCTGGATCGACGCCGTGTATGGCGGGATTATTCTGGTCGCACTGGTGCTTGGCCGGGTGGCCGGCGGCGCAACCGAGGACGTGTGACGGCGGCATCTACCGTTGCGCAACTGGGTTGCCTTGGTCACGTTCGCCTGGTGAGTGTCCATCCCTCGGAGGCGGCGATGACCGACAAGCCGAACTTCATTCTGGTCACTGATGATACACCGCCCCCCGCGCCGGCGAGGACCGGTGGCGTGTTGGCCCGTCTGCGGACGGCTGCAACCGCTGCCGCAACGACTGCGGCGGCCGGGCTGCTCGCGGCCGTGCGTCACGCCGAACCACCCGCAGAGGGCGGCACGCCGGGGCGGCCGCGGCTGATTTTCGCCGTCGATGCCACCGCCTCGCGCGAGCCGGCCTGGGCGGCGGCTCGGCAGGTCACCGATGCCCTGGTGAAGGCGCTGCCGGGTGCGTTGGACGTGGCGCTTGCGGTGCATGGCGGCTCTCGCGTGCATACTTTCACCGCTTTCACCAGCAACCCGGCCACGCTGCGTGACCGCGCCGCCGGCGTGGCCTGCGAGGCTGGGCTGACCCGCCTGCTGCCGATCCTCTCGGTTGGCCTGAAACAGCCCGCGGTGCGGGTGGTCGTCTACATCGGCGATGTATTCGAAGAGAGCCTGGTGCAAGGCCGGCGGCTGGCGGACAGCCTGGGCGAACGGGGCATCAAGCTGATTGTGTTGCACGACACCGCTGACCCGGCTGCGCGGCGCGACGCCGAGGTATTCTGGGACCTGGCGAAACGAACCGGCGGCTGCGTCCTGCCGTTCGACGCCAGCGCCCCCGGTCGGCTGCGTGATCTTCTGTCCGCCGTGGCCGTCTATGCGGTGGGCGGCGAGAAACTGTTGCGGGAACGCCAGCACGCGCTGCCTGGCGCCGTGGTGCTGCTCGAGCATCTCGACAAGCGGAAATGAGGTGTCATGGGAATTGTCATCATCGGGGCCGGCGTGCTTGGTGCGAGCGCGGCGTATCATCTCGCCAAGGCAGGCGTCGAGGTTACGGTTATCGACGCCAACCTCGACGGACGCGCGACCGCCGCCGGAGCGGGCATTATCTGCCCCTGGGTGTCCGACGTGGACGATCCGGCGTTTCATCGGCTGTACACCGCGGGTGGCGAGTACTATCCCGATCTGATTGCGGCGCTGGGCCAGCGCGGGGAAACCGATACCGGGTTCCGGCGAACCGGGGCGATGTTGGTTTCGGGTGACGCGGCTGAACTCGACTGGTTCGAGAGCATGGCGCGCAGGCGCGCGGTCGCGGCCGCGGGGGCGGTTTTTCGCGTATCCGCGAAGGAGGCGCGGGCGCTGTTCCCGCCGCTGCGGCCGGGTCTCGGCGGGGTGTTGATCGCGGGCGGTGCGCGGGTCGATGGCGTGAGACTGACGGCCGCGTTGCAGCGAGCGGCCGGGGCATACGGGGCCTCGGTCCGACGGGGTCACGCGGCGGTGGTCGCGGCGGCCGGAAGGGTCGTTGGCGTGGAGGTGGACGGCCAGCGCATCCCGGCCGAACGGGTGATTGTGGCCGCGGGGGCCTGGACAGATCGCGTGCTCCGCGAGCTGGGGCTGGGCGTGGCGGTCGAACCGCAGCGCGGCCAGATCATGCACCTGCAACTGGACGGCGCCGAGACGGAGGGTTGGCCGGTGATCCTGCCGCCTGGCAGCCATTATATCGTGCCGTTCGATAGCGGGCGGATCGTTGCCGGAGCGACGCGCGAGAGCGGCACCGGCTTCGATTACCGGGTGACAGCCGGCGGCCAGGCGGAGGTGCTGGCGGCGGCGCTGAGTGTGGCCCCCGGTCTGGCGGTTGCGACGGTGCTGGAGACCCGCGTCGGTTTTCGACCCACGGGTGCGGAGGTGCGGCCGAGCCTGGGCTGGGTCAGGGGTGTCGATGGGCTGGCGGTGGGCACCGGTCTGGGGGCAGCGGGCCTGACGATCGGTCCGATGGCCGGGCGCTTGCTCGCGGATCTGGTGACGGGACAGGGGGGATTGATGGACCTGGGGCCGTTCGATCCGATGCGGCGGGTCGGGTCAGATGCGGAGCGGCCGGTGTCGCTGCGGTAGGGCAGGTGCTGGTCGTTGCCCGCTCGAGTTAATATATTGCCAGCGTCGCTACGATTATCTTGACTCTCAGCACGCCAGACAACTAGACTTTTTCGACTGTCCGGGAAACGTCCTTCGTTCGGATCTCCGGTGCCGCGAAGGAAACTACAAGTGTATTCCAGTAAAGACTTGCGATTTGACTTGCCTGGCAGACCACGGGTCTGGCTTGGATCTGATTGCGCTCTTCTTCGACGACGCCGCCGCGATATCATTCAATGCATGGGGCTGAGATGCGAGCAAAATTGGTTGTAGCGGTGGCGTTATCAGTATTACAGATTACTTCGGCTTTGGCAGAGACAACTATCGCGAGTGATCCTG
>DASYBP010000322.1:0-3260 GCA_036500715.1 Rhodopila sp. | reverse complement strand
CCCTCTCGACCAGATGGGCCCTATCGCCTAACGTTGTCACCGACTGTCCCGGAAACGCTGACCGGGAAGCGTAACGCGTTAAATCGGAGCGATGATGTCAAGTCTCAGCTATGCCGCACCTACTTCGGTGGACGATGCGGTTAAACTTCTGGCCGGCGCGTCTGGCCTGGCAAAGGTTCTGTCCGGCGGGACCGATCTTCTGGTGCAGCTTCGGTCGGGCCGTCTGAAGCCTGACCTGATCGTCGATACCAAAAAAATTCCCGGCGTCATTGGGATCCGTGAAGAGAACGGTGGCTTCGTAATCGGCGCCGCGACGCCTGGCGCGGTCGTTGAGGCACATGCCGGGCTGACCGCCGCCTGGCCCGGGCTGGTCGAGGCGCTTGACCTGATCGGGTCGACCCAGGTGCAGGGCCGCTGTTCCCTGGCGGGTAACCTGTGCAACGCCTCGCCCGCCGCCGACAGCGTTCCAGCATTATACGCGGCTGGGGCCGTCGCCGTGATCGTGGGCAGCAAAGGCCGGCGGGAAGTGCCGGTCGAGCAGGTGCCAACCGCCCCTGGCCGCACCTCGCTCGCCAAGGACGAATTCATTCTCGAGTTCAAGCTGCCGCCGCGTCCCGCCCGGTCGTCCGATGCCTATCTGCGGTTCATTCCGCGTACGGAAATGGACATCGCCGTGGTCGGGTGCGGCGTCAGCGTGACGCTCGATGAAGCGGGTGTGTGTACCGCGGCGCGGGTCTCGCTGGGCGCTGTCTCACCCACGGTGATATTGGTGCCGGCGGCGGCCGAGGCCCTTATCGGGCATACGCTCGATGCCGACACCTTGGCGAAGCTGGACGCCGCCGCCCGGGCTGCCGCCAAGCCGATCAGCGACAAGCGCGGCACCATCGAATATCGCACCAAGATTGCCGGCGTCCTGGCCCGTCGCGCCGCCGCGATCGCCTTCGATCGGGCCCAAGGGGTCTCGGCCGGCACGAAAACCAATGGAAAGGCTCACTGACTATGGCCAAAACTTACGTATCCGCCACCATCAACGGCGAACAGTCGGAATTCCTGTGCGAGACCCAGCAGACACTGCTGGATGTCTTGCGCGATGTGATCGGGCTGACCGGGAGCAAAGAAGGCTGCGCATCAGGTGACTGCGGCGCCTGTTCGGTAATCATGGACGGCCGTCTGGTGTGTTCCTGCCTGGTCCTGGGCGCCGAGGCGGAAGGCACATCGATCACCACAATCGAGGGGATCGCACAGGGCGACAAACTGCACGCGGTGCAGCAGAAATTCCTGGAACACGCCGCCTTGCAGTGCGGGTTCTGCACGCCCGGGTTGATCGTCGCCTCCAAGGCGCTGCTGGACGAGAACCCGAACCCGACCGAGACCGAAGCGCGCTACTGGCTCGCCGGCAATCTTTGCCGTTGCACGGGCTACGATAAGATCATTCGCGCCGTCATGGATGCCGCCGCCGAACTCCGAGGGGAGACTGTGGGATGAACTACTTCGATACCAACCTGAAGGTCGTTGGCACGCGTCCGATCCGGCCCGATTGGGTGGATAAGGTCACCGGACGGGCGGTGTTCGCCGCGGACACTCGGGCATCGGGGATGCTGTGGGGCAAGATCAAGCGCTCGCCGCACGCGCACGCCCGCATTCTCGCCATCGACACGAGCAAGGCGGCTGCGCTGCCGGGGGTGAAAGCCGTCGTGACGGCCGCCGACTTCCCCGTCATTCCTTCGGAAGAGGCGTTCATGGGCGAAGGCCCAATGAACTTCCGCGACCTGTCGCTCAACATCATGGCGCGCGAGAAGGCGCTCTACGAGGGCCATGCCGTCGCCGCGGTCGCCGCGACAACCCAGGCCATCGCCGATGAGGCGCTGGACCTGATCGACGTACAATACGAAGTGCTGCCGTTCGTCATCGACGTGGAATCCGCGATGGCGCCAGACGCGCCGATCCTGCACGACGATCTGTTCACCGCGGGCGTGTCACCGGCGCCAACGCAGCCGTCCAACATCGCCAAGGTCGTTACTTTCAAGAAGGGCGACGTCGACGCCGGCTTCAAGCAGGCCGAGGTCATCGTCGAGGGCCGTTACACCACGCAGCCAGTGCACCAGGGTTACATCGAGCCGCATGCGTGTCTGGCCACCTATTCGCCGGACGGCCAGATCACCATCCACGCCTCCAGCCAGGGTCATTTCATGATCCGCGCCTACACCGCCAAGCTCCTTGGCATCGATATGTCGAACATCCGGGTGAACCCGGCAGAGATCGGCGGCGGGTTTGGCGGCAAGACACTGATCTATCTGGAGCCCGTCGCGGTCGCGCTGTCGAGGAAATCCGGGCGATCGGTCAAGATCCAGATGACCCGCGAGGAAGTATTCCGCGGCTCTGGCCCAACCTCGGGCGCGACCGTGGAGGTCAAGCTGGGGGCCAGGAAGGACGGCACCATCGTTGCCGCGAAGCAGGTGCTGAAGTACCAGGCCGGTGCGTTCCCCGGCTCGCCGATAGGTCCGGGCTGCATGTGCGGGTTCGCCATGTATGATCTACCGAACGTCGATGTGCTCGGCTATGACGTGGTCAGCAATCGGCCGAAGGTTGCGGCCTATCGCGCGCCGGGCGCGCCGATCACCTCGTTTGCCGTCGAAAGCGCGATCGACGATCTGGCCAACAAGCTTGGCATGGACCCGCTGACTCTGCGGGAAAAGAACGCTGCCAGGAACGGGACGAAGACCCATTATGGGCCGACGCACCAGAACATCGGATTTACCGCCGTCTTGGACGCCGTAAAGTCGCATCCGCACTGGAAGTCACCGCTGAAACCGGGGCAGGGACGCGGTTTGGCGACGGGCTTTTGGTTCAACATCGGCGGTGAGTCGACGGCCCAGGTGCATGTCAACGAGGACGGCTCGATCACCGCGGCGACCGGCAGTCCGGATATTGGCGGCTCGCGCGCGTCCATCGGCATGATGGTGGCCGAGGCGCTCGGTGTGGCGGCAGAGCGTGTACGCACGGTGGTCGCCGACACGGCGTCTATTGGCTACACGTTCCTGACCGGCGGCTCTCGCGTGACGTTCGCCACCGGCATGGCGGCGACGCAGGCGGCCGAGAAGGTTGTTGATGAGCTGAAAAGGCGCGCCGCGGCGACCTGGGAGATCCCGGTCGAGGCGGTCGAGTGGAAGGACGGCAAGGCGTTTCCGGCGGGGTCCAATGCCGGGGCTTTCGAACCGCTCGATCTGGCCGAACTGGCACTCAAGTCGGCCCGGACCGGT
>DASYBP010000321.1:0-2225 GCA_036500715.1 Rhodopila sp. | reverse complement strand
GCCGCTGATCGCGGCGACGTTCGGCAGCTGGCTGACGCGGTCCGCCATTTGCTCCAAGTCGGCCAGGGCCTGCGGCGTGCGCAGGTCACGCGGCGACTGGATGAGGATGTACTCCGGGATGGACTGGTTCACCGGGAAATGACGATCCAGCGCGGCATAGCCCCGGGAACTCGGAGCCGACGAAGCCAGCGCCTTGCGGTCGTCATAGTTGTAGCGCACGAACGCGGAGCAGCCGGCCAGGATCGCCAGCACCAGCAGGCTGGCGACCAGATGGGTCTTCGGCCGGCGCACGATGCGGATACCCGAACGCCGCCAGAGTCGCGCGGTGAGTTCGCGTCGCGGCTTGACCCAGCCGCGCGGTCCCGCAAGCACCAGGATCGCCGGCAGCAAGGTCACAGCGGCCAGGAAGGCCACGCCGACCCCGATCGCCGAAGCCACTCCGACAGTCTTGAACACACCCATTCGGGCGAAGCTGATCAGCAGAAAGGTAATTCCCACCGTGGTGGCCGACGCGGCGATCACTTTTCCGATCGAGATCAATGCCCGCTCGACTGCGCGATCAAAGGTCTCGCCCGACCGCAGATAGTCGTGATATCGGCTGATGAGAAAGACCGCATAATCCGTTCCGGCGCCGGCCATGATCGCGCTCAGAAAGACGATGGACTGATTAGAGACACCCGTGCTGGTCAGTCCGGAGTAGCCGGCGACCACCGACTGCGCGATGACCAGGGACAACCCGATCGTTATCAGCGGCAACAGCATGGTGATCAGGCTGCGGTACACCACCAGCAAAACGATGAGCACCAGCACCCCGATGGCCAGCTCGATCGGAAGCCGATCCTTCTGGCCCGCGACGGTCAGGTCGGCGACCGTCGCCGCAGGCCCGGTGATGTTCGCCCGCAGCGACGTCCCGGCGACGGCATGGTTGACAACGTCACCGATCTGGTTGAAAGCGGCGTAGGACCGCGGCGTCCCCAACTCGCCCGCAACACCCACGGGCAGCACCCAGGCTTTGTCGTCCTTGCTGGTGACGATCGAACGCAGGGGCGGCGTGCTGATGAAGTCCTGCAGCATGACGACATTGCTGGTGTCCCTGCGCAGCGCGTCCACCAGTTTGGCGTAAACCGCTTCGTCGTCGCGGCCAAGGCCCTTGTCGTCGGTCAGGGCCACCAACAACAGGTCCTCTGAGCCCGCTTCGTGGAAGGCCTCGGTCATCTTTCGAGCGGTCACGCTCGACGGCGCATCGCTCGGCAAGATGGCGATCGGATGCTTCTGGGACATCTCGTTCAGCGACGGGAACGTCAGGGGTAGAGCGACCGCAATCGCCACCCAGAGCCCTATCACTGCCCAAGGCCACCGCACCACAAACGCGGCTAGCCGTCGCATATCGCCCCCACCGCCGGTCGGCGCTGCGGTGCGCCCGCCGGCGATGCTCGCCGACGTTCGATTCTAAAAGCCCTGGCCATCGATGCGCCCATCGCTATGCGACGCGTCCCCAGTGCCCGCTATCGGCAACCCGCACGCACACGGACTTCATCGCCTCCATGTAACGCGTGACTGATTTCAGGGCGACCGGGTTATCGGGATACATGATCGCCATTACCGTGCCCTCGCCGTACCGGAAGACATAGATGGTCAGCTGATAAGAAAACCGGCCGTCGGGATAGATTCCGATGTTGTCTGCAAGGCCAAGGTCGCCTGCGGCAAGAATGGCGTTGAGCGGCGCTGCGGCGCCGTGCAAGAAGTTCGACACCGGAAAGTTCGGCTCCGGCCATTTCAGCCACGGCGCCAACTCCAATACCCGGTAATACGGCACTCTTGCCATGTCGAGACCTGAATCGAACGACGTCTGCGCAGCCCCTGCCGCCTCCGTGAACGAGGCGGCCGCAATGGGCACGGTGATCGGGATCAAGCCGGTGAACCAGCCCTGCGTCATGAAGTTGTCCGCGGCTGTGCGCGAATCCCTGGGAGTCAGGCCATAGTACGTGAGGGCGCCAGTGAATTCGTGCTCTACCAGGGCAAGGCAGGCGAACAAGCCACCGACGAAGCGTGCACCGGCCGCGGCGCAGGCCGATTCGAATCGCTCCGTCTGCGCCGCGTCCATCAGGAGTTCGGAGGCCATGTAACTCTTATCCGATTCCGACGGGTCGCCCAGCGGGAGCGGGAATTCGGGAAAACCGCCATTGTTGTTTTCGGCGAAGTCAATCCACGATTGAACGCCGGGC
>DASYBP010000320.1:0-2635 GCA_036500715.1 Rhodopila sp. | reverse complement strand
GCCGAGGCAGCGAAATTCGACGGCCTCGACCCCAGCCTCACGCGCGTCGCCGTCGGCGAACCCGTCGCGGGCTGGCACCGCTACGACGACCTGCTGGCCGCCGCCAGCGAATTCACCCCCGACGGCGAAACCAACGCCGATGACCCGCTGCTGCTGTATTTCACCTCCGGCACCACGGCGAAGCCGAAACTGGTGCTGCATTCCCACCGCTCCTATCCGGTGGGACACCTTTCGACGATGTACGCCCTCGGTCTGCTTCCAGGCGACATCCACCTGAACGTCTCATCCCCCGGCTGGGCGAAGCATGCCTGGAGCTGCCTGTTCGCCCCGTGGAACGTGGGCGCAGCCGTGTTCATCGCCAACCAGGGCCGGTTCAACGCCAAGACCATGCTGGACACCATCGCCGCCAACAACGTGACGACACTCTGTGCCCCACCGACCGTATGGCGCATGCTGATCCAGGAAGACCTGAAATCCGTCCGCCACAGCCTGCGCGAGGTTCTCGGCGCCGGCGAACCCCTGAACCCCGAGGTCATCGACCAGGTTAGGGCAGCCTGGGGCCTGACCATCCGCGACTTCTACGGCCAGACCGAAACCACCGCCCAGGTCGGCAATCCACCCGGCCAGCCGATCAAAGCCGGCTCGATGGGCCGGCCGCTGCCCGGTTTCCACACCGTGCTGCTCGATCCGGATGACCAGGAAGCCGAGGAAGGCGAACTCTCGCTTATCCTCGATCCGCGGCCGGCCGGCCTGATGCGCGGCTACCAGCAGGACGACGGGTCGATCGCCGGGCTCACCGGCGCGGCGTATCGCACCGGTGATGTCGCCTCCCGCGATGCCGAGGGATATCTGACCTATGTCGGACGCGCGGACGATGTGTTCAAAGCCTCGGACTACCGGATCAGCCCGTTCGAACTGGAAAGCGTGCTGATCGAGCATCCCGCCGTCGCCGAGGCCGCCGTGGTGCCCGCGCCCGATACGATGCGCCTGGCAATCCCGAAGGCCTACGTCGCTCTGATCAGTGGCGCGGCGCCGGATCGGGCAACCGCCTTGTCGATCTTCCAGCACCTGAGAGCCAGACTGGCTCCGTTCAAACGCATCCGCCGGCTGGAGTTCTATGAACTGCCAAAAACGATCTCCGGCAAGATCCGCCGGGTCGAACTGCGGCAGATGGAAGCCCGCCGCGCTTCAGCCGGCACCCGCGAATCTACCGAATTCCGCGAAGAGGATTTTCCCGAACTGACGGCCGGATAACCGCCGGCCTTCACCACTTGGCCAGGAAGTCATCGAACCCCGCAACCGCCGCCGCCTTCTCTCGGTCCGGCATGAACGAGGCAAGAAACGAGTTCCGCGCCAAGGTCACGACATCATCCAGCGACAGGCCGAGCGCCTGTTGGATGGCGACAAAATTTTCATTCACATAGCCGCCGAAATACGACGGATCGTCGGAATTGACCGTGACCAGCAAGCCCCGGTTCAGCATTCGCTTCAACGGATGCAGCGTCAGATCCGAACATGTTTGCAGCGCTCGGTTGGACAATGGACAAACGGTCAGGGGAATTCGCTCACGGGCAATTCTGGCGGTCAACGCATCATCCTCCAGCGCGCGATTGCCATGATCGATGCGCCGCACCTGCAGAATGTCGATCGCCTCGCGGACATAGGACGGCGGGCCCTCCTCCCCGGCATGGGCCACCGGCACGAACCCTTCACGCCGCGCTTCGGCAAACACCCGGGCGAACTTCGACGGCGGGTTCCCCAGCTCCGTCGAATCGAGGCCGACGGCAAAAATATGCTCCTTGCACCGGCAGGCCTCGCGCAATGTTTCGAACGCATGATCTTCCGGCAGGTGCCGCAGAAAGCACATGATCAGCCTTGCGGTGATACCGAAATCCCGCCGCCCCTGATCCAGCCCGTCGGTCAGTCCGGACAGCACGGTGTCGAACGCCACTCCGCGTTCGGTGTGGGCCTGCGGGTCGAAGAAAACTTCCGCGCGCGTGACGTTCTGCGACGCAGCCTTTTCCAGATAGCCGAAACCGAGATCGAAAAAATCCTCGCGCGTCCGCAGCACCGACATGCCGGTGTAGTAAAGATCGAGAAAATCCTGCAGGGAGCTGAAACGATACGCTGCCCGGATGGCATCCTCGTCGGAGTACGGCAAATCCAGCTTGTTGCGCCGCGCTAGGCGCAGCATCATTGCGGGTTCCAGCGTGCCCTCGATATGCAGATGCAGCTCCGCCTTCGGCATGGCGGCAATGAAGCGATGGAGGCGCGTCTGGTCGATCGGCCGCGGTCCTTCGATTTGGGGCGGGCGCTACCTTACCCGCTCGCCGCAAAAGACGCCATCAAACTTGTCCCTCGATCCTGCCACACCGGACGGCGGTCAAAATCCCTGCGCGGTCGCCGAGGCGATCGCGGTTTGGATCGCCTGCTGGCAGGCCGCCCGGTCATGCGCCGCCAAAGCCTGCCGCGCCTGCGATATCAGTCCGATCGTTGGATTGTCGCTAGGGTTGCCTGTCTGTCCCATCGGCACAGAGCGGTCCAGTATCCGCGTCTGTGCCATCTCCAACGCCGATTCGGCCTCACCCATGCGCCCGGCCGCCAGCGCATTCTGGGCGGCCCGTAGATAGTCCGA
>DASYBP010000319.1:0-12643 GCA_036500715.1 Rhodopila sp. | reverse complement strand
CGGCGGAGGCCAGCGCGATCGGTATCGGCGGGTGCGTCACATCAAGTCCGGCACTATACGGCGAAGTGTCAACTACGGCATTACTCACAGCGGCCAAGTCAAGGCGCCACCGTTATCTCCACCAGCGCCTGCGTGCGCTTGCTCCTGACGTGCGCGATCGCCTCGGCCAGCACGCCTGGCAGTTCCCCGCCGAGGTCCACCCGCGCCGTCCAGGCTCGGCTCGCGGCCGCGACCTTGGTGAAATCGGGCGTCGGCTCCAGCGAGACCAGCGGGATCCGGTTGGTGCGCGAGGCATAGCCGTCCGGGTAGGTGCCCAGAACCGACTTCCGCACCGCGCCCCATTCCCGGTTGTTTAGCACCAGCACCAGCACCGGCAAACCGACAGCCTCGGCAATCTGATGACACGCCACCGGATTGGCGAACATGTAGGAGCCATCCCCCATGGTCGCGACGATCACCCGATCGGGCTGCGCCAACTGCATGCCCAGCGCGGTCGGGAACGACCACCCCAGACCGCCGGAATGCGGCTCCTGGTACCAGCTTCGCGCCGTCCGCAGGGTCATCGGGTCCAGCGGGCACGCCAGCTCTGACAGTACTGTGGCGTCGAGACCCTCGATCGCGCGCGACAGGCACAGGCTGACCCACTCCTTGGTCATCTGCTCGCCCGCGCCGCCATGCTCCGCCGCAAGCCGGGCCGTCGCCCGGACCTCATCCGCCATCGCGGCCGCCCGAGCCCGCCGTTGCGCGCAATCCTCGGGCCGATGGACCGCCATCGCCGCCGCCAGTCCAAGCAGGATGTCGGCGGTCTCCCCCGCCAGCGACAGGTCCGCCGGAAAATTGCGAATCGGAAAGCGGCTGGACAGCGGGTCTGGCCCCGCCTGAATGACTTTGCAACCGGGCATCAGCGCATGAATCGCCGGCGACCATGGCGCCAGGCAGTCCAGAGCCAACACGACGTCGGCCTCGCCCAGCCAGGGCTCTGGCGATGCCCCAACCGCCATCGGGTGATCCGTCGGCAGCGCGAGTTGCAGCGCCCAGTACTGCACCACAGGAATCCCCCAGGTCTCGGCCAGGGTCGAAAGCGCGGCGAACCCTTCGGCAGAACCTGCCCCACGCTGCGCCACAATCACCGGATGCCGCGCTTCGGCGAGCCAGGAAGCAGCCTGTTCCAGCGCCCCCGGCGCTGGGCCAACTCCGACGGGCGCCATCCGCTTCGGTGCCGCCAAAGCGTCCAAGGGACACGCCCCGCACAGCACCTCCCGCGGCAGGCTGACATAGACCGGACCCCGCGGCGTCGAGCAAGCGATGGCATAGGCGCGATCCACCACCTCGGGCGCCTGTTCGGGGAACCGCAGTTCGTAGTCCCACTTCGTTGCTTCCCGCACCAGCGCGGCCTGGTCCCGCATCTCCTGCCCCCAGCCGATCGGCACGGTGCGGGCGCCGAGCCGTCCTTGCTCCAGGGTCGGGGTGCGGCCGGAGAACAGCAATACCGGTACACGCTCGGTCGCCATGTTGATGGCGCCGATGGCGCAATTCGCCAGCCCGACATTGGTATGGGCCATCACCGCTTGGGCGCGGCCGGTCGCCAGATAGTAGCCGTGCGCCATGCCCATCGCCGCGTGCTCGTGAGGAATGACGATTGCCCTCGGCAAGGCAATGTCCTTTGCCGCCGCCTCCGCCAGTCCCTCGATGATCGGCGGGAAATCCGTGCCAGAGTTGGCAAAGATGTAGTCGACTCCCACGGCTTTCAGCCGGGCGAGAATCGCCCCGCCGGCGGTGATGGTTTCGGTCGGCTGTGGCATGGCTGGCTCCCTCCGCCCTAGTGTGGTGGTTCCGAAGTCCGCCATACTGTGGATCATCTCCGGAGCGGACTTCGGAACCATAAACCACACTAGAAAACAATGCCTTGCTAGTGTCCGGATCGATTCGAAAGTCCGTAACGCGGTTGATCCATATTATGACGGACTTTCGAATCGGGACACTAGCGACAAATCACGCGTCGGCATCTACTGCAAGAACCCCCATCGCTCGACCGCCGGCTCCGCCGAGGCCCACTTCCAGCGCTCGGCCTGCTTGCAGACATCGGCGGTGTACCAGGACCGCGTCTTGCTCTCGTCCACCGAGAACGCCAGTTCTTTGCAGGCCGCCAACGGCGAGTCGATATCCCGCACCACCCGAAGCTGGCCGTGTTCGTTGCCGATCGGGATGGTGTGCTCGATCTTCCAGGCGGCTTCAGTGCCGACCGGCAGACCCCCGGCGACCTCGGCGATCGCATCCTGCTCCGCGCCCTGCCGCGTGCGGCCGACGTAGCGAACAACGTAGTTGGCGCCGGCATCGGTTGCGACCGCGACCAGAAAGCCGACCGCCGGGCTGCCGGTTGAAGCGCCAGCCACACCGCCGGTCACCACGGCGGTCAGCTGCGCGGTCGTCGTGTTGCATCCGGCCAGCGCGAGCAGCGCGACCAGGCGCCATGGCCTCATTGCAGCGCACTCCATCGCGCCGTCGCGGGCTCCGCCGAGGCCCATTTCCATGCCGTCCCGTCCTGACAGACCGTCGCTGTGTAGAAGGCTCGGTTCGGTGCCTGCTTTACCATCGTATCGACCGAGAAAACGATCTCCTTGCAGTTGAAATCGGACGATCCTATCAGCCGCGTGACGACCAGGTCGCCATGCTCGTTGTCTTCGATCCGGATCTTATGGGACACGTCCCAGTGGCCGACGACGCCAGGATCCAAAGCGCCGGCGGCCTGGGCGATGCGGTCCTGTTCGACGGTATGGACGTTGCGCTCCACATATTGCAGGCCGGCATTGGCGCCGGCGGCGATCCCCAGGCCGATACCGGCCGCCGCCGCCGGGCTTTTTGTCACCGCGCTGGCGACCCCCGCGCCGGCGATGCCCGCGACATCCGTGGTCGTGGCGGTGAGCACCGAGTTGCAGCCTGACAGGGCGCAAGCAGACATCGACAGCAAGACCAGGCGGGTCAGCATCAGCGACTACGTCATTCCGGTGATCGAGGACACCATCGCCCGAGGATCCCGCTGCGGCCAACGTCCGGCATCGACCTGCGCGATGAAGTCACCGACTAGGCGGTTGAACTGGTCGGGGTCCTCCAGATTGATGGTATGGCCGCAGTTCGGCATCACCGACAGCGCGGCGGAGGGGATGGTCTGCTTCATCAGCAGCGCTGGCTGCAGGCATGGCCAATCCTCGTCGCCGGTCAGGATCAAGGTCGGTACCGTCAATGCCGCCATCTGCTCGGTCAGGTCGTACAACGACGGCCGCTGACCCTGCACGCCCAACTGGGTGTTGCGTGCGCCCAACGCTGAGTGTTCGGCCAGTTGCCGCCTGAACTCGTCGAAGCCGCGCGGATCCTTGTTCTCGAACTGCACCCGGGTCGGGCCATGGGCGTATTTGGCGGCAAACGCCTCGATACCGTGCTGGTCCAGGAAGGCGGCGACGGCGGCGACCTCGGAAAGGAACTTCTCGCGCTGGCCTTTCTCCGCGCCATAGCCGCAGCCGGCGACGCAAAGGGAGAGCGCTCGCGCGGGGTGGCGAAAGCCGAAATGCAGCGTGGCGAACCCGCCCATCGACAACCCGACGACGTGCGCCTTGTCGATCCCGAGATGATCCAGCACGGCGGCGATGTCATCGGCTGCCCGCGTCTGGGTGTACTTCTCCACAGCATCCGGCACATCGGATGGGCGGTACCCCCGCGCGGCAAAGGTGATTGCCCGGTAGCGCTGGCCGAAATGCCGCATCTGGGCTTCCCAGGCGCGATGGTCGCCGGCGAACTCATGCACGAAGATCACCGGCGCTCCGGAGCCGGTTTCCTCGTAGTGGAGGCGAACCTCGTCATCGGTTATGGCGAACGGCATGTCATGTCTCCTGCAGTGGTGACCTGATCCTAAGCCCGTAACGACGGATCCGGCCACGCTTCCCCCTGGCTTGCGCGGCTCGCCGCCTGTGCCAATGCTACTTACAGGAACCTCCAGACAGGTTGATACGCCCGCATGAGCGCGACCGACGCCCACTCGATAATGCCGGACCACACTGCCTTCGCGATGCGCCTGGCCCGCAACATCAAGGGCGAGGTGCTGTTCGACCGTGCCAGCCGCGGCCGCTACAGCACCGATGCCTCGATCTACCAGATTGAGCCGGTCGGCGTGATCGTGCCGGAAACCGTCGATGACGTTGCTGCGGCGATGGCGATCGCCCGGGACGAAGGTGTGCCGGTGCTGCCGCGCGGTGGCGGCACCAGCCAATGTGGCCAGACGGTGAACCGGGCGCTGGTGATCGACTGCTCCAAGCATCTGCGCCGTATCCTGCATGTCGATGCCGAGGCGAAGACGGCGCTGGTCGAGCCGGGGCTCGTGCTGGGCCACCTGAACAACGCGTTGCGTGAGAAAAATCTGTTCTTTCCGGTCGACCCGTCCACTCATGCCCGCTGCACTATCGGCGGTATGGCCGGCAACAACTCCTGCGGGTCGAAGTCCATCCGGTACGGCTTGATGGCGGACAATGTCCGGGCGATCGAGGCCATCCTGTCCGACGGCTCGCAGCACCGCTTTGGAGTTACCCCGGACAATCTGGGGGACCGCATTCCGGCGGGCATCGCGGACCTGATCCAGCGGCTGCGGGCGCTGGGCGCGGCCGAGGCCGAGGAGATCAGCGCCCGGTTGCCGCGGCAGCTTCGCCGCGTCGGCGGCTATAACATCGATGCGCTGACGCCGCTCGCGCGAGCGGCGGGGCGGGACAACCTGGCGCGGCTGCTGGTGGGATCGGAGGGGACGCTGGCGTTTTCCGCCACGATCGAGCTGGCGCTGCATCCGGTCAAGCCGCGCAAGGCGCTGGGGATCTGCCAGTTTCCGACGTTTCGAAGCGCAATGGAGGCGTCGCGGCACATTGTGGCGCTCGAGCCCGAGGCGGTGGAACTGGTGGATCGCACGATGATCGACCTGGGGCGCGCCATCCCGATCTATCGGGCAACGATCGACCAGATGCTGATCGGGTCGCCGGACAGTCTGCTGATCGTCGAGTTCCACGGTCACGCAGACGAGAAGCTGCTGGGCAAGCTGACCGAGCTGGAAGCGCTGATGGGCGATCTGGGGCATCCCGGGGTGGTGCGGGCGATCGATCCGGCGTTCCAGGCGGATATCGCGGCGGTGCGGGAGGCGGGACTGAACATCATGATGTCGATGAAGGGGGACGGCAAACCCGTCTCCTTCATCGAGGACTGTGCGGTCGATCTGGATGACCTGGCTGACTACACCGAGCGGCTGAACCAGGTGTTCGAGAAGCATGGAACGAAAGGGACTTGGTACGCCCATGCCTCGGTGGGGTGCCTGCATGTGCGGCCGGTGCTGAACATGAAGGACCCCGGTGATGTCGCGACGATGCGCGCTGTTGCCGAGGAGGCGTTCGCGCTGGTGCGGGAATACAAGGGCTCGCATTCGGGGGAACATGGCGACGGGCTGGTGCGCAGCGAATTCCATGAAGCGATGTTCGGTCCACGGATCGTCCGCGCGTTCGAGTCGGTGAAGGACGCGTTCGACCCGATCGGCCTGCTGAACCCGAACCGGGTCGTGCAGCCGCCGCGCATGGATGACCGGACCTTGTTCCGCTACGCCCCCGGCTATGCGCCTGTCAGCGATTTCTCGCCGCGGCTCGACTGGTCCGACCATCCAGGCCCGCTGGGCGGCATGCTGGGGGCGGTCGAGATGTGCAACAACAACGGCGCGTGCCGGGGATTCGACACCGGGGTGATGTGCCCCAGTTACCGCGTGACCCGCGACGAGACTCATCTGACGCGGGGACGGGCGAACACGTTGCGGCTGGCGCTGACCGGTCAGTTGGGCGCGGACGCGATGAGTTCCGACGCGATGGCGGACGCGATGGCATTGTGCGTGTCGTGCAAGGCGTGCAAGCGCGAATGCCCGACCGGTGTCGACATGGCGAAGATGAAGATCGAGGTCACCGCCGCCCGCACGGAGCGCCTCGGGATGAGGTGGCGCGAGACGCTGATCGCGGAGCTGCCTCGCTATGCGCCGTTCGTGTCGCGGATTCCGACGCTGGCGAACCTGCGCAACCATTTGCCGCCGCTGCGCTGGCTGACCCAGCGTGGTCTGGGGATTTCGGCGGCACGGCGTCTGCCGACATGGCGGGGCGACCGGTTCGAGGACAGGGAGGCCGTGGCGCCGGCCTCGGCGCGCGATGTCTATCTGCTGGCAGATACTTTCAATCGTTACTTCGAGCCCGAAAACTTGCGCGCGGCCGTCAAGGTGCTGGCCGCGGCGGGGTATCGCGCGGTGTTGCCGAAGACTGGGGGGCGGCCGTTGTGCTGTGGGCGGACCTGGCTGGCGGTGGGGCTGGTCGACAAGGCGCGCGAAGAGGCCGCCAGGACGATGCGCCTGCTGGCAGGTGATCTGCCGGTCATTGGTCTGGAGCCGTCCTGCCTGATGACGTTGCGCGATGAGTTCAGGTCGCTCCTGCCGGGCGCCGCGACGGAGCGGTTTGCCGCCCGGTCCTTGCTGCTGAGTGAGTTCCTGATGCGGGAGAAGCCGGATCTGCGGTTGCAGGCGCTGCCGGGAACGGCGCGTGTCCACGGCCATTGTCATCAGAAGGCGTTCGGCGCCTTCCCGGATGCGCTGGCGATGCTGCGGCTGATCCCCAAGCTGTCGGCGCAGCCGATTGCTTCGTCGTGCTGCGGGATGGCGGGGCCGTTCGGCTATCAGGAGGAAACCGAGACGACATCGCGAGCGATGGCCGAGGCCGGCCTGCTGCCGGCGGTCCGCGCCGCCGCGGCGCATGATTACATCGTAGCGGATGGAACGTCGTGCCGGCACCAGATCCGCGATCTGTCGGGGCGGGAGGCGGTTCACTCGGTGCGGTTGATGGAGCGTGCGCTGGCGGGCTAGGGGTCCGCCGGCGGCGGGGGTGTTATCCGCTGGGGGTGGGCTGGATGGGGAGTCCCATCTGTTTCAGCGTGTCGATCGTTGCGCCGGCCCGGAGGTGCTTGTTGCGTTCCGCCGGGGTGGTGCCGCGCCCGAGGCTGATCGAGGTCAGATCCACCCCGAGAATGCCGTGCAGGCCCTCACGGGCATCGAACGCAGGGGCATTGGGCTGGCAGGTCCTTTGCCTGGCGGGAAGCAACTTGCTGGCACGATCTCAAGGCGCACCACCTAGCCCATCAGACGCTCACCGACCCCGCCGCACTTGACCAGGCCATCCATGCCGCGGTTGAGGACCTCAACCGTGAGCGCAGGATCGGCCCGTTGGTCAAGCCACGAATCTCTGCCTACCATCGCCGCAACGCAAAGGGGAGGGACGCCATGCGCATAGCCAAGATCGAGGACCTGCACTGCAACGCCGGTTGGCGGGATTTCTCGTTCCTGAAGATCACCACCGACGACGGCCTGGTCGGCTGGTCGGAGTTCATGGAGAATTTCGGCGCCGAGGGTCTGCGTGGCGTCATCACGCGACTGGGCGAGCGACTGGTCGGCATGGATCCCCGGCCGGTTGAGAAGATCACCGCCTTCCTGCACGGCCTGACGCGCCAGACCCCGTACGGCATCAATCAACAAGCGATCGCCGCCATCGAGAACGCGCTCGTGGACATCAAGGCGAAGGCGCTAGGCATCCCGGTATATGAGCTGCTGGGAGGTCCTGTGCGCGACCGGCTGCGCCTCTATTGGTCACATTGCGGCACCTGGCGGGTCAGTTTCGCCGACCGGATCAAGGCCTGGACCGGCTTCGATCCGATCCGCTCGCTGGCCGACGTGGAGCGTGCCGGCGCCGAGGTCGCGGCGCGCGGCTTCAAGGGCCTGAAGACCAACATCATGTTGTTCGACGGCCCGACCCCGCGCATCCACATGCCGGGCTTCAACGGCGACGGCTGGCCGGCGCTGAACATCGACCGTTCACTGGTGGATGCAATCACCGCCGAACTGGCGGCATTCCGCAGTGGCGCCGGACCGGGGGTCGGGTTGCACCTCGACCTGAACTTCAACTTCAAGACCGAAGGCTACATCCGCCTGGCGCAGGCACTGGAGCCATTCGACTTGGTGTGGCTGGAGATCGACAGCTATGACCCGGCAGCGCTGGCGACCATCCGGCGCAGCGCGCGTACGCGCATTGCCTCCTGCGAGTCGCTGTATGGAAGGCGGCAGTTCCGGCCATACCTGGAGCAACAGTCGGTCGATGTCGCGATCATCGATGTGGCGTGGAACGGCATTCTGGAGTCGGCCAAGATCGCCGCCATGGCAGATGCCTATGAGGTCAACGTGGCGCCGCACAACTTCAACGGCCATCTCGGCTCGTTTATGAGCGCCCATCTGTGTGCGGCGATCCCGAATTTCCGGGTGATGGAGATCGATATCGAGGACGTACCCTGGAAGGACGACCTGGTAAGCAAACCGCCGGCGATCGAGGCGGGCGAATTGCTGATCCCGACTGGCCCGGGCTGGGGGGTCGAGATCAATGAGGAGGTGATCGCGGCCCACCCGCCCGCGCGGCCAGTGAAATGGACGAGATAAT
This sequence comes from Rhodopila sp., assembly GCA_036500715.1. Taxonomy (GTDB): domain Bacteria; phylum Pseudomonadota; class Alphaproteobacteria; order Acetobacterales; family Acetobacteraceae; genus Rhodopila. The sequence continues at coordinate 4,112 of DASYBP010000319.1, read as the reverse complement.
ATCCGTGCGAAGAAAAGTCTGTCTGAAATTCGAGTAATATGCGGCGAGATACGGCTTTAATCGTCATCCGGCACGTGGTGTTGGATGCTACCGGGGAACTGGCAGAATGCTGACCGTGACGCAAAACATGGTGCTGCCGACGGCAATAACAGGGTCTTACCCACGCCCGCTATGGTTCGACCTGAGCCTCAACGGACGCTCGTTCAAGGCGGCGCTCGGCGAATCGATGTTTCGCGAGCAATACATGGATGCCGTCGCCGCGATCATCAATGCTCAGGAAGCCGCTGGACTGGACATCGTAACCGACGGCGACAGCCGGTTCGACCTTGCCGTGGGTGGCAAGTCCTGGTTCTTCTACCCGATCGAGCGCCTCGGCGGCATCCAGGGCCATCGGGATACCTCGCGCGGCTGGATGCGCCGCCATGATCTGAGGCCCGGCAAGATTCTGTGGGAAGTTCAGGAGGCGTATCAGCCAAGCGTCGTGAAGCAAAAACTGACGCGCGGCGCATGGGAATACACGGCCCTTTGGCAGGTTGCGCAACGTCTGACCGATCGGCCGGTGAAATTCGGGGCAACTGCGCACCGGTCCTCGCCGGCATGCTTTGGAACGAATTCTACGCCGATGACGAGGCCATGATTCTCGACTTGTGCGACATCATGAACGCGGAATTACTTGAACTCGCAGCGGCAGGGTGCCCGCTGATCCAGGTGGAAGAGCCGCCGCATCACGGACGGTCGTTGCGGCCGGATTGCACCGAGGACGAGCTCGAATTCCTGACCGAGGCGTTCAACCGCCAACTTGTCGGTGTGAACACGGAAATCTGGGTGCACACCTGTTGGGGAAACCCCAACCAGCAGCGCATCTATTGGGAGGTCCCCAGCTACGAAAAGGCCATGCCGCACCTGCTGCAACTGAATGCCGACGTGATCACCTTCGAATGCGCGAGCAGCAATGGCAGAGACCTTCCGCTGTTCGGCAAATACAAGACCGACAAGAAAATCGGCATCGGCGTGGTCAATCATTGCAACACCGTCGTAGAGCCACCGGAATACGTGGCCGGACTGATCCGCCGCGCGCTGGAGTTCATTCCTCCAGAGCGATTGGTGATCACCACGGACTGCGGCTTCGGCCGTGAAGGGCTCAGCCGCCGGATCGCCTATTACAAATGTGTCTCAATGGTTGAGGGCACGAATATCGTCAGGCATGAGCTTGGTTTGCCCGAGACGCGCGTTCGCGCGGCCGACCCGAAACTGTATTTCGCCGCCGGCTGCGTATAGAGCAGTATCACCCTGGCTCAAATCGCACAGCGACCTCAGGGTGATGCAGGGTCATGCTCCGGTCCAGCGGCGAGATTCACCGCAGGCTAAACACCTCAATCGCGGTCTTACCAGGATCTTCTGCGCGATCAGCCTATCGCGCCGCAACCAGCGACTGCCACCATGCTTATCCATACGACCTCTACTTTTCAGTCTTGAACCCTTGTCGGGCCAGAAGCTTCCAGGTGTCCCCCTGTTTTTGCCACACCATCAGCACGCCAATGCTGACAGGTTCGGCCTTCCCGTCGCTTTCGACCTCGCCGTTGAGTGTGAAGCGCGAGATCGCGTTGGCGCCTGCGACGGTGTTTCTCACGTTGGCAAACTCCAGCGTTTTCCATCTCGAACTTTCACTGGTGGCGTCGAGGATGAATTCCTCCTTCGTCTGGATCTTACCGCCAGAGTGGCCATAGCTCAGTTGCGCGGCGCAAAGCGCATCGAATGCGCTATGGTCGCGGGCCACCATTGCCTTGCGGAAAGCCTCGACGGCATCCGCCGGTGTTTCTTCGCCCGCCGCCAAGGCCGGCCTGAAGACCCGCGTGGCGGCAAGCATGGCGCCGCCAAAGGCGGTGGTGACTATCGAGCGGCGGGATATATTCATTCGTCTCCTCCTGCGTTTCGCGCTTTTGTCTGGCCGCGCAAAAGGCTACCACCCAGCCTTCCGGCGAGGAACTCCACGACTCGACTGGGTATCCCATAGACAAACGTCCGGGGCGGTCAGGGTAAGGGGGGGTCCGCTGGACGCGAGTCTGGATAAACTTCATTTCCTTGCCCCTTTTCGGATGGCAGGCCTGGCCAGACCGAACTGACCCGTCGCCAAGCGAGCGATCTTCAGGCGGCGGGCAGGAGTTCCTTTGGATAGGGACCGTGAGGCAACGTCTCGATCTTCAGTGGAACCGGCGTGCCCAGCCAAAGTGCATAGGCTGTATGGTCGTCATACTCGTCGTCGCTCAGCGGATGCACCAGGATGTCGAGCCCTTCGCGGTTCAGCATCAACCACGACACGACTTGCCCAAACAACTCTTTCCGAAAGATGATCTGGATTTGCGGCACCGGATGCGGGCCGGCGATGCCAACATTCCTTCCGATCCGCACAGGGAAGCCGTCCGCTAGAGTGCCGCGCAGCTTCTCGGCAATCGGCTGGGTGTGATCGTTATAGTAGATATGCGCGTGATAGCCGTGCAGTGCATCAGGCGATACAGTCATGACGCTTTCCTCGACTCTGTGCCAGCTTTGTCGTTGGAGTAGGCTATGGTAGCGCAACTGCGCGTTCTGGCTAGTATCGCTGAAGCGCGAGTCATGATTCGTAAAGGGGAGATGAAAGCGATTCCCCAGGCGACGACGATCGCCCCTGACGATCGAGGAGCGGCACAGGCTTGAGGCGCTGGCTGCACCGTGATGCGCGACGCTCTCGAACGTTTCGCTGCGCGCGACCAGGCTGCCGTTACAGAATAGAAGCTGGCTCAGCGGTGTCCGCCGCCGCCGTGACCGAAACCTCCGCTATGACCGAAGCCACCGTGACCGAAGCCCCCATGGGCGAAATCGCGATGGTCAAATCCGCGGTGGTCAAATCCGTGGTGAAAGCCGTGACCGAAGCCAAAGACGCCAACGAACCCGGGGTCGTAGAAACCATAAGGATAGTCATAGGCATAGGGATACCCATACGGGTACCCGTAGGCGTAGGAATCCCCGTACGGGTAGGCGGGCGCATATCCCGCGGGTTGCGGCTGCACGGTGTCGCCACGCGACGTCATGCACTGCAGGTAGCCAGCCTCGTCGAACGGTTGAGCCCCGACGGGAACCGCGGCGTTCGCGGCGATGGTGCTGGCGGCCAACGGTGTGCCTCCGGCCGTCCCATTCCGTGATGCCCCATTCGCCGCGTTGCCCGGTGTGGGGGCGGGCGAACCGGTCGCGGCGGAGCCGGTGGGGCTACCGTACCCGGTGTGCGCCACCGCGTGTTGCTCGCAGATCAGTCTATCCTGCTGGAACGCCGCCGGATCTTTACCGGTCCCAGGCAATACCGCGACCGGGGGACCCAACTGCGTCGTTGACGCACAAGCGCCCAGTGCCAGCGCGATGCCAAGCGGCGCTAATATTTGAGCCAGTCGTTGGGTGGCCAGTCGCCGTTCTGGAAGCATGTCCCAGTCCTTTCGAAAGCAAGCTTGTTCGATACTTATTTTTGTCGCCGTACGGGTGCATCTAGACGACGGTCCCGACATGTCCGATATGTAGGCGCATAGGCCCGTCACGAGTTTCGATGTCGTCTGTCGGCAGGTCGGAATGCGCCGGGTTCATGGATGAAGATAGTGACCCAAGTCTGGTCCTCACCTGCGACCTCCTTGATCGGCCAGACCACAGATCCGCGATGCTGCTCCGCCGGCGTTACAAGGTGACTTGTATTCACGTCTGCGAAGTCGTTCGGCTGGATCGCTGTTATATGGCGATGAGGCATGAGAGTTGCCGGTGTGTTGTCGCATAGCAGTCATCGCCCTAAAGCCCTGCGTGCTAGGGAATACTTTCGGTGGCGCACTGACATGTTGTCAGATACACTGCCTCGTCGGCGTTGACGCATGACTGACGTAATCTCGTTGAACCTACCAATTGGCACAGACCACGATGTTTCTCGGCACGCTATTGTCACGTTAACTTCGGGCGGTGTAAGGCCAAGGCCAGCCATGTTGCTCCGATCACGCGGCATTTCGGGCGCCGTTCTCCAACCGCCACGTGTGTGAACGTCTGTGACACTTGCTCGCGAAACATCTCCTCGGCGCCAGCGACCTTCAGATCGCGCGCGTGGG
>DASYBP010000318.1:0-1864 GCA_036500715.1 Rhodopila sp. | reverse complement strand
TTTAGCGGCAGCTGCGGCGCTATTCGTGTGCGTGTCAGCCGGCGTTGCCAATGCGCAGAAATTGAACGGCGCAGGCGCGACCTTTCCATATCCGATCTACTCCAAGTGGTTCTCCGAGTACAGCGCCAGCCACGGTGGCATACAGATCAACTATCAGTCTCTCGGTTCAGGCGCGGGAATCCGCCAGGTGACGTCAGGTACCGTGGATTTTGGGGCAAGCGACGGCCCAATGTCGGATGCGCAACTGGCTGCCTCAAAGGTGAAGATCCAGCACATCCCGACGGTGCTCGGCGCGGTGGTGCCGGTCTATAACCTGCCGGGCGTGGGCGGCGGGCTGAAGTTTTCTCCCGAGGTGCTGGCCGACATCTATCTGGGCAAGATCACTAACTGGAACGACGCGCGCCTCGCCAAAGACAATCCCGGCGCAAATCTGCCGAATACGGAGATCTTCGTCGTTCATCGCTCGGATGGCAGTGGCACAAGCTACATCTTCACCGATTTCCTCTCGAAGGTGAGCGCCGACTGGAAGGCGGGTCCGGGCACCGGAACCTCGCCGAGCTGGCCGCGCGGGATTGGCGCCAAGGGCAATGAAGGTGTGGCCGGCATGGTGCGCCAGACCCCGGGCGCTCTGGGCTATGTCGAGCTGATCTATGCGCTGCAGAACAAGATCGAGACCGGGCTGGTCAGGAATCCTGCAGGCGTCTTTATGAAGCCGACCATCGAGTCGGTGACCGCGGCCGCAGCGAGCATGAAGCAGATGCCGGCCGATTACCGGGTTTCGATCACCAATGCGCCCGGCAAGGATGCCTACCCCATTTCCAGCTTCACCTGGCTGCTGATTCCCAATCCGGCTCCGGACGCTGCAAAGGGCAAGATCATCAAGGATTTCCTGAACTGGATGCTGGATCATGAGTCCGAGGTAACGGCGCTGAACTATGCGCCGCTGCCGGCGTCGGTGGCAGCAAAAGTGAAAGGAACCATCGCCCAGTTGAAGTAGGCGAGCTACGCTCCCCGAAGGCGCCGCTTTTGCGGCGCCTTCGCAATTTTCTGCGTCTTGAAGCATTTCGCTGATTCTAAGAGAGAGCGGAGACGATTTCGGCACGTCCTTTGCTTAACGAAGGGAGCCGCAGACGCGTCCGATGACCGCTGTTCCACCTGCAAAAGAAAGTGCTTTACGGTGGGCGCATAGGGGCCGGGGAAATCTGGTCCAAAGCGAGGCTAAAGCTTTCATCTTCTATTCACTATGGCTGGATACTCTTCCATGGAGTGGCTGAAAAAATACAGGATCCTGCCTTGACGCAGCCTGCGAAGATACATGTGTCCGAATCGGCTTCCCGCTTGCCTGATGTAACGCCCTCCGCTAAGCCTTCGGCGGTGCGCACTTTCCTGCGCGGCCGCGGCAGTTCCGCCATCGCCGACGGCAGCTTCAAGGGGCTGGTGTTTCTGTGCGCGCTCAGCATCTTCGGGATCGTGTTTCTGATCGCGTACGAGTTGGTGTCGCGTTCCCAGCTTACGCTCTCCAAGTTTGGTCTCGGTTTCTTTTTCCGCTCGGCCTGGGATCCGGTCAACAGCAACTTCGGAGCGTGGCCATTCATCTATGGCACGCTCATGTCGTCGTTTCTGGGGCTGCTCATTTCTGTGCCGTTTGCGCTGGGGGTGGCGATCTTCCTGACCGAGATGTGCCCCAAGTGGCTGCGTGGGCCGCTCTCGTTCCTGACCGAGTTGCTGGCGGCGATTCCCAGCGTGGTCTATGGCCTGTGGGCCATCTTCGTCCTGATTCCGCTGCTGCGCGACTACGTGAACCCCAAGCTGATGTTCACGCTGGGCTGGACCGGCTTCTTCAGTGGTCCCAATGCCGGCTACA
>DASYBP010000317.1:0-15416 GCA_036500715.1 Rhodopila sp. | reverse complement strand
CTGCTGGTACCGGCTGCAACAAAAGGCACGTGTTAGTTGCAGAATTCGAGAATTTCGAGACACGCTGCGATATTTGCCTCTCGCTCCGTTGCCGCCGCGGCGCTTAAGTTTTCTGCTGGCCTTCGTTCCGGATCAGTCAAGTAACTCGTGACATTCCAGATCGTCCACCGCCTCCATGATGCGTTGAAAGTTGTTCCACCAGATCACAGGTGGAAGCTTCAGTGCCGCTTGGAACACCGGTGTGATCGTGTGCCGGAGCACGGAGCGGCGGTAATCTTTCTGCATGTCGGCGCGGTTGTAGCTACGGACGCCATTCTCCTGAAGGGTTGTATGATAATGGTCGAGCAACACTCCCTCCCGCCGCCTCCGGCGTTCCGGATACCAATGGAGGGCCATCATGTAGGCCAGATCATAGGTCGGATTGCCGATGCGCCAATCATTCCAATCGAACCACCGCACATCGTTGCTTCCAATTCGGGGCAGGAAGCAGTTCCACACGTGGGCGTCACCGTGTCCGAGCGTGATGTTCTTGGCGTCGCGATATCGCTTGGGCAACCGCCGTGCTGCTGTGATCAGCCTTTCGTAGAACGCGCGCCGCTCGCCCGAGAGTTCGTCGCCGAGGCGGTCTGCGAATACCTCGAAATGCCGGGCCATCTGCTCGATAAATCGGTCGACGGCCGCATCGTCGGGCCACGCTCCAACCGAGACGCCTAGCCGAGGATCCTCCCACCACGCGGCATGGAAACGCGCGATTGATCCCACGATCGTCCGGCACTGTGCTTCCGACGGGGGCAGCGGCCACTCCGTTGCCAGTGCGTGGGTCTCGGTCAGGTCTTCTAGAACGAGGTACCAAGGGGTGTTGGCGTCGGTATGATGCGCTTCGAAACAGCGTGGCACGAGGCCGGCTGGAAGGGATGGAGCCACGTCACTGTAGAAGGCGACTTCCTGGAGCCGGTTGGACCATTCGGTTCCCTGTTGCTCAGGAAGGCCGGTCTTTACGATCAGGCTACCCGGCAAGGCGTTTGCCGGACCATCATATGTCAGCCGCAACCGGATAATCCGCGACACCAGCGTCGGGCGGTCACTGATGATGGTGACGTCCTGCACATGCCGGCCACCCAACACGCCAGCCCGTTCTAGGATGGTATTCAGGTGGGCGGCGCTGATCAAGGGTAGCAGCGGCTCCATCGCCCCCTGGTTCTTGGGTGTCGTGTCCATGATGTCCGGAGCCGCCCGCTCCGGATCGGCGACGCCGCGGCTCACGCCACCACCTCGCGCCGGCCGCCGTCGTCGATTCCGCCCACAACGATGCCGACGCCTGTGCGCTCGACATCGATATGCGTGCCAATCAGCGCCGCGATCTCCGCATCCGTCAGTATATGCCAGGCCATGGAACGCTCCTGCCGTTGAGACGGCGTTAGATCGTCCGAGGTTGGGGCTCTTGCAAACCAAGTTAACTTGGTTTGTAATGACCTTGTGGCGCTGGTGCGCTCGCGCCTGACCGTCTTTTCGTCGGAAGTTCGCGATATGTTCGCGGTCCGGCGCCTGCCGACCTCATCGCCCTGAAGCTAACTTCCGAAGGGCAGCTATGCCTCGGAGCCGCCCTTGCATGTCTGATGTCAACGCACCCCGGCCCGCAAGCAGATTGGCTGCTTTCCACCCATGACGATGTTCGCGATTTCCGCTTGTGGGCAGTGGGCCGTTTTCGATCAGCAGGTTACAGCTTGCACAAGATATGACCACCCGGCGTATCGGTAATAACGTCAACCGCATCCGCAACCACCACGCTCGGTGCGTTGCCGACGGTACTGAAGAAATACGCGACGCCTTGCGGGGTGGGGGAGAACCTGGTGTTGAGCCCACCTCCGGACCTTGCCGACGGCAGCAAGCTGCAGGTGGCGAGCCGGCGCCACCACCGGACGCGGTGAAGCGCACCGCCAGCCCCTAAGGCCAGTCCTGGCCGAGGCCCATAGATCGACCACTATGCGGCGATCCGCCGGGACCAATCGAAATCCTATGCCAGACTGACCAAACTCCTCGGTGTCGGATCGGCGGTGCTGCCGCCGTCCGGCCCAACCAAGAGCTGAGCGTCCAGGCTAGGGGCGCGTTTGCGAGGGAATTTCTTCGATGATTCAGACATCCATCGCCGCGTCGGCCACCGCGCGGTCCACCAAGATCAGCCCGGATCCCGTGCCGCTGGACCCGCTCTTACGACTGGCAGGCGAGATAAACCACGTCCACGCACTGATCGTCGCGGAGCATGGCCTGGACCTGATGTGCGGCCTGATCCGGCGCGGATGCCTGGCGGCAACGATTCTGCGGACGGGTGACAATGCCGACGCCAATGACTACGACCTCGTTCTGGTGCCGGACGCGCCGGCGCTGCCTGGGATCGACGAGATGATCAGGATTGCCCGGCGTTCACTCGCACCCCATGGGCGGCTGATCGCGGGCGTGCGAGACCAGAAGCAAGCCCGAGCCCTGGCGCGCCGGCTGCGTCTGAACGGCTTCACCTTTCTGCGGACGATCCATCTGCCCGCTCAGATACTGCTGGCCGCCGATCTGCGGAGGATGTCATGACCCGCTCGGTTTTCCGTGGTTCAATGACGGCGCTGGCGACGCCGTTCAAAGACGGCGTAATCGATGAAGCCGCCTTCGTCCGCCTCTGCCAGCGTCAGATCGCACGGGGCACCACGGCGCTGGTGGTTTGCGGAAGCACGGGCGAAGCAGCCTCATTGCGGCCCGAGGAGTACGCCAGCCTGATCCGCCTGGCGGTGGCGAACGCCCAAGGGCGCGTGCCGGGACGCGTGCCGGTGATCGCCGGATGTAACGGTCCCTGCACCGACGCTGCCGCGGCTGCCGCCGCCCTCGCGGCACGCTGCGGCGCGGCGGCCCTGCTCTGCGCGCCGACGCCGTACGTGAAACCGTCGCAGGAGGGCATCGTCGCCCATATGCGCCTGCTGTCGCATGCCTCGGACCTGCCGTTGATCGTGTATGACGTGCCGGGTCGGGTTGGCGTTGCGGTCAGGGACGAGACCGTGGCGACGCTGTTCGAACTCGGGCTGACAATCGGGATCAAGGACGCCACTGCCGACCTCGGGCGGCCGACGCGGCTGAGGGTGCTGTGCGGGCCGGACCTTCTGCAGCTCAGCGGCGACGATGCGACCGCTGCCGCGTATCGCGCCGCTGGTGGCGACGGCTGCATCTCGGTGACCGCCAACCTGGCCCCGTCGCTGTGCGCTTTGCTGCACAAATCCTGGGATGATGGCGACCTGGCGACCTTCGCCAGCATCAGGAATGTACTGGCGCCGCTGCACGAGGCGCTGTTCGCGGAGAGTAACCCGGTCCCGCTCAAGGCGGCGCTGGCGCTGCTGGGTCTCGCGGAAGCAGAGGTCAGGCTGCCGCTGTTGCGCGCACGCGACGCAACCAAAACCAGGTTGGCTGATATTCTAGGTCAAGTCATGAGCCGCGAGGAATCGATGGCCTCGCACCCGCGCTATGCGCTGGCGAGTTGACATGAGGCCGGCGCTGCCAACGGTGGTCTGGGTCTGCCTGGTCCTGTCGGTGGCGGCCTATGGCGCGGTGGTCGTGCGCAATATCACCGACATGCTGGTGGGGATCACAGACCATTCGCGCGACGTGGCTCTGGTGGGACGGCCTAATCGGTAGGCCGAGAGCTGTCAGGCCAGCATGGCGCGGGCGGCATCCCACAGGTCGCGCGCGATGTCACCGGCCGGACGCGCCGCGGCGAGTCCTGCGGACTGGCCGGCCCAGGCTTGCATCCGGTCGATATCGCCCTCCTTGGTCGCGGCCTCCCGCATCGGCTGGGTCAGGGCCCGTTGCACCGGGTACGGTGCGGGTGACGGGGCGTCCGGTCCGGTCGCCGCCCTGGCATAGGCGGTGGCAACGCTGCGGCCGGGACGCCCGGAGAAGGCACGCGTAACCAGAGTATCCTCCGGCCGGCTGCGTCCGATCGCCTCGGCCCACGGCGGCGAAAGTTTCGCCTCGGGCGTACGCAGGAACCCGGTGCCAATCTGGACAGCGGATGCACCCAGGATCAGCGCGGCCGCGACGCCGCGGGCATCGGCGATCCCACCGGTGGCGATGACCGGCAGCTTCACGGCGTCGGCGACGGCGGGCACCAACGAGAACAGGCCGACCATGGCGGTGTCGGCCTTCGCCGGATCGAACGCGCCGCGATGGCCGCCTGCCTCCATGCCCTGGGCGACGATGGCGTCGGCACCGGCAGCTTCGGCGGCGAGCGCCTCCTGCACCGTGGTGACGGTGGCGAACCACCTTACGCCACGCGCCTTCATCTGAGCGACAAACGCCGCCGGATAGAGGCCCATGATCGAGGAAATGACCGACGGCCCCGCGTCCAGCATCGCCTGGCACTGGGCGGCGAAATCCGGCAGCGTGGCGTCGGCTGCGTCCGCCGGCACGGCCGGCCCCCAGGTGCCGAGGAAGGTGCGGATCGCCGCTTCGGCGGCGGCGTCCCGCACCGGTGGCGGATCGGGGACCCACAGGTTGAGCTGGAAGCCGCCGTTGCTGCTGGCGCGGACCTCGGACGCCCACGCTTTGATGGCCGCCGGCTGCATCAGCAGTCCTCCGCAGGCGCCCATGCCGCCGGCATTCGCGACGGCGACGGACAAAGACGCCGGGCAAGCGCCTGCCATGGGCGCGAGCAGGATCGGAATGCGCAGGCCATACGCGGCGCAAAACGCTTCGGCGTGGGCCAGGCAAGGGTGTTTCGGCATCAACGATCTCCTCCCGCAGGTCCGCAACGCCTGCGCTGCGGCCACCTCAAAGGACAGCCGCGACCAGCCCGGCGGCGTACAGAATGGTCGCCAGCACTAAGTAGCGAAGCGGCCCGCTGAACCAATAGCGGAAGGCGAGAAAGTCGTATCCCAACAGCAATGCTAGTCCGACGATGCGGAGGAACCAGGTGCCGAAGAGTAACTGCGGTGCCCATAGTGCGAGATAGAAGTAAATCAGCCCGAATAGGATGGCACCAAAACTGTGGCTCGCATTGAATCCGGTCCACGCGCGCCAGAACGTCGTTTTCCGGCTGATAACCAGCGGCGTATTTCGCAGAGCCTGTAACAAGGCGGCATCACGTGGATGCAGCTTGCTACCGCGAAATGTGAAGAGCAGATGAACAATGCCCAGAAAAAGGACGACGGCCGCGGACGCGGCGACGAGCAGAGGCGCAACGTTCAGCAAGATCGCTTTCGCCATATTCGGTGACTCCCCAAGCGCTCATCGGCTGCCTGTATCGCGCGCTAAGGCCAGGAACATCCGCGCCAGCAGGCGACCGACCTCAGGCGCCAGACGGTCCGGGCTCAGGCCTTGGAACGGCAAGGCGCCATCGACCCAGAGCGTTGCCAGGCCATGAACAGCCGACCAAGCCGTTAGTACCAGTGGCGCCGGATCTCCACCTGCCGCCAGTCCATTTCTCTGGCAATCGACAATCGTGTCGTGCCGCAACTGAAACGCCCTCAGTCCGGCTTGCGTCGCGCCGGAGGCATTCGTGCCGCCGCGAAACACCACCCGGAAATGGCCAGGATTCGAGACCGCAAACCGCACATAGGCTCGACCAAGAGCCTCCAGCCGGGCACTGCGGTCGGAGGGCGAGGCGTTGCATTCGGCCGTCAAATCCGACTCGAATCGGAGGAATCCCTGCTCCGCGATGGACCCTAGGAGCCCCTCGCGGTTAGTAAAGTGAGTGATGGTACGGCGCTCCGGCGGTGACGCCGGCATGGGTCGCTAACGCGCGCAGTTTCAATGCGTCAATGCCGCGCTCGGCCACCACCTGCACAGCCACGTCGATCCGACGCCAGCAGCAAAGTGCGTCTCATCTCTGAAGCCGCCAAGGAGGTTCATAGCGAGATACGCCACGTTCAGAAAGGCAGCGCCGCGAAATCACCCTGACGGCTGCGGGTTATTCATGATCCGATCACCGGGCGGCGGCGTGGTGAACTGGCTAACCTCGCTCCCGACTCCGTCGCTGGTTCCGTTGGCCTCCATGGAGGTCACCTTATAGTAATAAGTCGTCCCCGGCTGCAGGCCGTCTATGCGGACACGGAACATCGTGTTTGAGTGGCCCTGGTTGAGCCTGATGTGAGATTTCGCCGTCTGGGTCAGTGCGTTGGGGTTCGTACCGTATTGTACGACACCAAAATGTTCAGGCGATCCGCCTGGATTTGTTGTGGTCCACCTGACAATGGCGGTGTCGTCGTGCGCGCTTTCGAGGTTCGGCTGTTGGATGATGGTGACGCTCTGCGCTTTCGGCGCGGATTGCGACATCTGCGCGAAGGTTGGGCTGGCGCATACCAGACCACCAACCATGGCAATCATCGGCGGTTTCATGAGCAATTTGTTCACGGATAGACCTCCCATTGCTGTTCCCTCGGCAGATCCGGTGCCACGGCGTGGTCCCGCTCGTCGCGCGCGCCGGATCTTCGCTGTCTCGCCTTACGGTATGGGGCTGGTAGGCAGAGGTTGGACGTCGCAGACCGCCGATGCGCAAGGTGGCAACTCCGGCGTAGCGATGAGCGTTTCGTTGCCTTGGGTCGATGCCGAACCGCCCATCATACACTGACCGGTGAAGGTGTTACTGAACGGGTATGGTGTCGTGAACCCGTCAGTGGCTGCCTGCAGGATAGCCACGACCTGGTTCTCCTCTGTATCCGTCAAACCGAGATTGCCGACCGTCATATCCTCGTTGTTTGGCACCTCGGACATTGGCCAGCAGTCAACCTTTTCTGTGGTTCCCGCTGGGCAATGTCCAGATGTGACCTTGAACGCGAACACGTCCCGGGTGTTGTAGAAATGCACAAGCTGCTTGAGGCTCTTGATGTAGCCGTTATGAAAGAACTCCTTCTGGAAGAAGGGCCCCGGCGCCTCGGTGGTTGGACATTGTGGCGGCGCCATCCCTACATTGCGAATAGTAGATGTCTGCATCTGCCCGTCGGACGTGGGCGCAAATTGCACCCATTCCGAGTTTGGATTGGGCGCGGCGCCAAATCCGCTTCTGAGGAAGGTTCCCAATCCCAAGTCTCTGTAGCCGAACCCGAACGGGTTGGGCGTGAACCCGAAACCATCCGGCACGGTCTGATAGTAGAAGGCATCCCTAGGATTGAGCGGCAAGCCGAGATTGGCATAGCAGAAGCCGGTGAACAGGGGATTTGTGTTGGCCGGGGTCCCAGTGTCGGTCTGACCCGGCGTCAGGGTTGTCGTGGTTCCATCGAGGTGACAGGAATTGCAGTTGCCTTTGCCGCGGAACAGGGTCATGCCGGCTGCCTCATCCGCAGTGAAGGTGTAACTGCCGTTTATCGCGGCATCGATTTTTGACGTGAATGGGCTGATGTCGGGCGAGTGCTCGAGGAAGGAGATTGATTGTCCCCAGTGATCGAAAACGTTGTTCGCCTTGGCGCGGTCCGCCGGACTGAGCGCAATTGGGGTGGCGCTGCCGTTGAATACGGCTGCGCCTCCCGGCGTATGGCAGATCTCCGCAGTGTCGGCCGGGAATTGGATGTCGAGAGAGCCCGCACCCCACACCAACTCGAACAGCGGCCGATACTCAGCCTGGATTAACCGAAAGGCGATGCAGGCGGTGTCAGGGAAACCCATCTCCTGCGTATCGACTGGCGGATGTTGTGCCTGCTCCGCGTCCGGGTTCTGCAGCAAGTAACCGGTCGAGCGTCCGTCCCAGAAGTTTCCGCCAAAAAATGCCGCAGAGGTGTGGTCGAAGAACAATTGCGGGAAATAGGGCGAATAGGTGTATCGCTGCGCTGTCCGCTTGCCAGCCCGAAAGCGAACCGTTCCGGGGTATGCGATCATTGTGAGATTTACGTTGGGAATCGGACCGCTGAAGCCGGCATACGGCATATGGCAGGACGCGCAGGCCTCATTCTTGAAAGGCGACATATTGAGGTCGTAATTCAGGAGGCCGCCGAGGATTCGCTGGGCGTCCTCGCCGCTGCCCTGAAGGGTTGGGGGGTTACCGGCCACAATCGGTGGCGGCAGCGCTTGCATCTGCTGCAAATATTGATCGTAGATGCCGCCAACCTCGCGCTGAACACGACGTAGCTCCGCCTGCACCTTGGGGGCCAGGATACCATCAGGATATGGATCATAGACGGGTGGACTTTGTGCCACGCCAGGTGCCACGAGCACCGCCCCGGCGATTGCCGTGCAGATTGCCGACGTGCCAAGCAGTATGGTACGTTTCATCTTCAGAATCCCCCGTGTGAGTGATGATTCTTTTTCGGCGACGGCGCCGGACACCGCCACCGGACGGGGTTCTAAATCCCCTTCCGAGCGCGTTGCCGACGGGCAAAGAGAGTTCCACTCGATGAGGCAACCGATGAAACGGGACGACGTCGTGTCTCAGGTCGTTCAATACTGACGGTTACAGCGATTGTCACGTGGATGTAGTATCAGATGGTCCCGAAGCCGCGGTTCATCGAAGTGCTCCAGTGTTCGGAAAGATCCGTTGCTGCCTGCAATTGTCTTTATGACCCAAATTTAACTGACGAGAGGTGCGCGGTCAACCAGAGGCCGCCACACGATTTGTTTAAATTATAGCCTCAGCAGTTCTGGCCAAAGAAAGTCGCAGGCCGTGATTCTTCCGGTTGAGTTGGAGGGAAGATGCTCTCCGCCGCTTGTGCCGGCGCGTTGCTTGCTCATCGCTTGACGCGCCCACCCAACGCGCGGATGTAGCAAATGCTTCATCTCGCGGCACAATCCGTCATATATCGTTCATGCTGCCCGAAATCTTCCGCACAGACCGTCTATTCCTTCGGCCCATCGCGATGGCGGATGTGGGGCAGATCTTCGCGACCTATGCCAAAAACCCCGAGGTGACGCGCTTCCTGATCTGGCGGCCAGACCGGAGCCGCCGAGACTTCGAGGCCTATATCCGCAGTTGCCTCCTCACCCCGCCGCATCGCGCTCGGACCTACGTGATGCAAGGCCGCAAGGACAGCGTGATCCGCGGCGGTCTTGATTTGCGGCAGGCGGACCGGCATCGGTTGGAGTTCGGCTACGTCTTGGCCCGAGCGTGGTGGGGCCAGGGGCTGATGACCGAGGCGTTGACCGAGATCGTGCGGTGGGGACTGGCGCAGCCCTCGATCTTCCGCATCAGTGCCGTCTGCGACGTGGAGAACGTCGGGTCGGCGCGGGTGATGGAAAAGTCGGGACTGGCATGCGAGGGTCTGCTGCGCCGCTATCTGATCCATCCCAGCATGGGCAGCGAGCCGCGGGACTGTTTCAGCTACGCCCGGGTGCGGTGACGCTCGCCTTCAGCAATCCACGTCGTCGTAGGTGCGGCGGACCAGAATCTCGCGCTTGCCGACATGGTTGGCCGTGCCAACGATACCTTCCTTCTCCATCTGCTCGATCAGCTTGGCGGCCTTGTTGTAGCCGATGTTCAGGTGCCGCTGGATGAACGAGGTTGATGCCTTGCCCTCGCGGGCGACCACCGCCACCGCCTGATCGAACAGGCTTTTGTCGCTGTCATTGGCACCAGAAATGCCGGAGAGCAGCGGGTCGGCGTCGCCACTGCCGTTACCCTCGACTGGTTCTGTCACGTCGTCCACATACGCCGGTTCGCCCTGTTCGCGCAGGAACGCCACGACCTTCTCGACTTCATCATCCGACACGAACGGGCCGTGCACGCGGGTGATCCGGCCGCCGCCCTGCATGAACAGCATGTCGCCCATACCCAGCAGTTGTTCGGCGCCCTGTTCGCCCAGGATGGTGCGGCTGTCGAACTTGCTGATCACCTGAAAGCTGATGCGGGTTGGAAAATTCGCCTTGATGGTGCCGGTAATGACATCCACCGACGGACGTTGGGTCGCCATAATGACGTGAATTCCGGCCGCCCGCGCCATCTGGGCCAGGCGCTGGACGGCCTGTTCGATCTCCTTGCCGGCGACCATCATCAGGTCGGCCATTTCGTCGACGACCACAACGATGAACGGCAGGGGTTCGAGGGCCAGCGGCTGTTCCTCGAAGGTGGGGCGGCCGGTGTCGGGGTCGAAGCCGGTCTGCACCCGGCGGGTCACGACCTCGCCCTTGGCACGAGCTTCGGCGACGCGGTCGTTGAAGCCGCCGACGTTGCGGACGCCGAGTTGGGACATTGCGCGATAGCGACGCTCCATCTCGCGAACGGTCCATTTCAGCGCAGTCACCGCCTTGGCGGGCTCCGTGACCACCGGTGCCATCAGATGCGGGATGCCTTCATACGTCGATAATTCCAGCATCTTCGGGTCGATCAGGATCAGCCGGCACTGGTCCGGCGACATACGATACAGCAGCGAAAGAATCATCGCGTTGACGCCGACGGATTTGCCCGATCCGGTGGTGCCGGCGATCATCAGATGCGGCATCCGCGCCAGGTCGGCGACGATCGCCTTGCCGCTGATGTCCTTGCCCAGCGCCAGGGACAACCGGCCAGCGGATTTCTGCACCTCGTCGCTGGACAGGATCTCACTCAGGAACACGGTTTCGCGCTTGCTATTCGGCACCTCGATGCCGATGACGTTGCGGCCAGGGACGGTGGCGATGCGCACCGCGGTGACCGACAGGCTGCGCGCGACGTCGTCGGCGAGACCGATCACGCGCGCGCTGCGGATGCCGGGCGCGGGCACCAGTTCGTACAGCGTGACCACCGGGCCGGGGCGGATTTCGACGATCTCGCCCTGCACACCGTAGTCGGACAGGACGGTTTCCAGCAGGCGGGCGTTCGCCTGTAGCGACTCTTCGCTGGGGCCAGCGCTGGCCCTTGCCGGCGGGTCCTTCAGCAGGTCCAGGGAGGGGAACGTCCAGCCGGCTTCCTGCAGCGCCAGACTTTGCTGCAGCGGCCTGCGCAGCGGCGAGGCCATCGCGGGCATCGCGCCACGCACCGCCGGTGCGACGCCCGATGCGGGCGGAGCCGAGTCGGGCGGCACGGGGATTTCCGCAATGGCTTGCCTGACCACGGGCGGCGGCCGGACAACCGGGGCGGCAGGGACGTCCGGTTCAAGCCCGGGCCCCCGGTTCACCAGGTTGACCAGCCAGCTAGAGGCGCTGCTGACCCCGCCGGCGCCACGCGAAAACGCGCCGATCGCGCCCCCGCCGGCGGAGACGGAAAACCGCGCCGCAATGGCGGCCGCATACCCGGCGCTGCGCCACTCGGAACGCGACAGGCCGAGCGACAGCAAGCCCAGCACCAGGGCCAGGGAGACACTCAGCAGCCAGACCGACGTGGCGCCAACCAGCCCGAACAGCGCTTGGCCGGCCCCCAGTTCGGCGCGGCCGAGAATCTGCCCGATGGAGCCGCCCAGACCGGCCATCACCGGCCACGGTGGGGTGCTCCGCGGCAGCGGGACGGCGGCCAGCGCGGCGGCCAGCAGTGGCATGGCTGCCAGCAGCGCCGCCAGCCGGCCGCCGAAGCTGCCCAGTCCGCGGCCGGAGGCCAGGCGCCAGCACCAGGTCAGCATCGCCAATCCGGGCAGCACGGCGACGACGCCGAACCCTTGCAGCAGAATGTCCGCGAGAATCGCGCCGCCGGACCCGGCCAGGTTGCTGACATGGCGGGTCGTGGCGGTGTTCAGCGACGGATCACGCGGATCATACGTGGCCAGCGCCACCAGAACGCCCAGGCCGAACAGGCCCAGTACCAGGCCGGCGAATTCGGCGCTGCGCTGACTCATGAGCGCTTTGAGAGCGGGTGAGGCGAACTTGCGGGGTTCCATCGTCGATGATCGCGCGGCCATTGTTGTCCTGTCAGCAGCCTACGGCATTGCTGGAAGTATATGCGCGAAGTCACTGATAAATGAAGCACGATCATGGATCCCCGCTGGCGGCGGTCTCCGCCGCCCGCTTGAGGCCGTCCAGTTCCATCTGCACGTATCGGCGGGTCTGCGATCCCGTCAACAGGCCGACCAGCGACGCAAGAGCGCCCGTCTGGGAAACCGCGAGCGTGAGCAAGGTTCGCCCGCTGTCGAGCGGAGCGATTCGATGGGCGCCGATCGTCGTGACGCCGAGACTCGCGGTTCGCCAGGCGAAGGCGTGGCCGTCATCGAGTTCGCACACCGTCCACACCAGGGGCGGCATCCTTGGCTGCTTCACCCGAGCGCGGGCGCCGATCGCCAGGCCCCGAGCGTCGAGCCAACGGACCTCGCGCATGGAGGTTGTCCATTGCGGCCAGGACTCAACGTCGCTCACGGCCGCCCAGACGACAGCGCTTGGCGCCTGGATTTCGCTGCTCAATTCGAATTGCATGGGCGTCTCCTTATTGACGCGTGGGGCGCATCATAATCGGGTCGCGCGCCGATCAGGCGGAAGTCCCTTTCGTCCGTGCCGCCACCAGATGCCGAAGCAAAACCCGCCGGACGTAATCGATCGTTACTCTAATCGAGCGAGCAAAGACTTCGCCTCCGGCAAATCCCTGGTGTCGAAGCTTTCGGTGAACCACCATAAACCGGAGCAAGCAAATTATATGCGTCGTTCCGCTTGCCCTTGCCCTGGCTCTGCCACAGGCGCGCGAGGCTGATCGACGTGCGCAGCTCCCAGGACTTCGCCTGCTGATGCCGTGCCCGGTCCAGCGAAGTGAGAAATTTCCGCTCCGCGCCTTCAAGATCGCCCTTGAGCGTGAGCACCCAGCCCTTGATGCGGAGGATTTCGAAGGAACCGAACAAATTGCCAGTGCCATTACGGCGGTATTCACAATCATAACGCTCTGGCTGACCCGGCGCGGCCGGAATAGGCTTCCGCACCTCGCCGATCAACTGTGTCGGACTTTCGTCGAAGCAAACCACCGGGCGCTTCGGATCAGCCTCTTTGGCATAGATATCGAGCACATCCTCCATCCGCGCAACATAGGCGCCGTCGACCTACGGAATGCACCACATGTCGCGCCGCCACGGCCTCAGGTCGTCCTCGGCGAGGCGCCGGCGCACCGTCTCGCGCGACAGCCCTTCATGTTCGGTCAGACAGACCATCGCGCCGGCCAACAGATCCGGTGTCCAGCGCTTGCGTCCCTCAGGTGGGTTGGAGCAGTCGGTCGCCCACGTCAGCCGGGCGTGCCTCGGAGTATTGCCGTCCTCCTCGACCGATCCGCGTTGCCCGAGCTAAATCCAGGCCACGCTCAAACGCTCAAAACCACTGTGACGAGGTACTAGAGCATTTCCACTCACGGTGGAAATGCTCTAGTGGCCGGCGTGGCTGCCGGAGAAATCGGGCTCCGGCAGGCCTGACGCCGAAAGCTGGGCGACCACGGCGGCCTTCAGACGCTCCAGGCCGGCGGATGTGGTGGCTTCGCACCGGGCGACCAGGACCGCCTGCGTGTTGGACGCGCGCAACAGCCACCAGCCGTCCGCGGTCTGGACCCGGACACCGTCGATTTCCGAGACTTTGGCGCCTTCTGCCTGCAGGCGCGCGGCCACCTCCTCAATCACCGCGAACTTGCGCTGGTCGTCGCAGTCGAAACGCACTTCAGGTGTATTGATCACATGCGGCAAGGCGTCGCGCACGGCCGACAGCCTGTCGTTCATTCGTGCGACGATGCCCAGGGTGCGGACGGCGGCGTACAGTGCATCGTCGAAGCCATACCAGCGATCGTTGAAAAAGATATGACCGGACATCTCACCGGCGAGCGGGCTACCGGTTTCCGCCATCTTGGCCTTGATGAGCGAATGGCCGGTCTTCCACATCAGTGGGACGCCGCCGGCCTTGGCGATCTCGTCGAACAGTACCTGACTGGCTTTCACATCGGCGATGATCGTGGAACCGGGAAGCGCTTTCAGCACGTCGCGCGCCAGCAGGACCAGCAACTGGTCACCGAACAGGATCTGGCCGGTATCGTCGACCAGGCCAATCCGGTCGGCATCACCATCAAAGGCAATACCGATATCGGCCTGGCGCGCGCGCACCTGGTGGATCAGCTGCGCCAGGTTGGCCGGCACGGTCGGATCCGGATGGTGCGCCGGGAAACGACCGTCAATGGTTCCGTTCAAAACCACATGCTCGCCGGGCAAGGAAGCGACCAGCTTCTCCAGCACGTCCCCCGCGGCCCCGTTGCCGTTATCCCAGACCACCTTCAGCATGCGGTCGCCGCCATCCCAATCCGACAGCAGCCGGGAGATATAATCTTCCGCGATTTCGGTCTGCTGTTCACCGCCGGTCGCTTCCGGCACCACCTCGCCGGTTTCAGCCAAGCTGCCAATCTGCTGAATCTGCTGGCCGAAAAAGGGTTTGCGGCCCAGCATCATCTTGAAGCCGTTGTAGTCGGGCGGGTTGTGCGACCCGGTGACCATGACCGCACCGTCGGTTTCCAGGGTGGTCGCGGTGTAATAGAGCATCGGCGTCGGGCCACGGCCGATCCGCAGCGCCTGCATCCCGCTGGCGCGCAGTCCGTCGACCAGTGATTGTTCCAGCTCTGGACTGGTCAGGCGGCCGTCGTAGCCCACGGCGACCCGCTGGCCGCCGTTGCCGGAGACGATCGAACCAAACGCCCGTCCGATGGCGAACGCGTCGGCCGGATGTAGCGTACGCCCAACGATGCCGCGGATATCGTACTCGCGCAGGACCGTGGGATCGAAGTGATGAGCGTATGACATCCACCGAGTTTAGCTCAGACGTAATCCTTCAGAAAGGCATGGACCGCATCCGCGAGATCGGGGCGCTTGAGGGCGAAGGCGATCTGCGCTTCCAGGAAGCCGATCTTGTCACCACAATCGAAGCGACGGCCCTCGTAGCGTAGTCCGTGGAAAGGCTGCTCGCCGATCAGTCGCGCCATGCCGTCCGTCAGCTGCACCTCGTTGCCAGCACCCCGCTCCATCATTGCCAGATATTTGATGACTTCCGGCATCAGGATATACCGGCCGATGATAGAGAGGTTGGATGGCGCGTCCTTGGGGGCCGGTTTCTCGACCAGGCCGGAGACCTCGACCAGACGGCCGTCGTCCTTGCCGATTTTCAGGATACCATAACGGTTTGTGTGCTCACGCGGCACTTCGGTGACCGCGACAATGTTACCGCCGGTTTGGTAATAGGCCTCGGCAAGCTGTTGCAGGCAAGGCTTTTCGGCCAGCACCAAGTCGTCGGGCAGCAGGATGGCGAACGGATCGTCGCCGACGAAGGCTCGGGCGCACCAGATGGCGTGACCCAGGCCAAGCGGCACTTGCTGGCGCACCGTGGTGATGGAGCCCGGCTCAGTCTGCGTCGCGGTCAGCGCGGCCAATGCCTCGGTCTTTTGCCGTTCGCGAAGGGTGGTTTCCAATTCGTAGGCGATATCGAAATGTTCCACCAGCGCGGTCTTGCCGCGGCCGGTAACCATGCAGAATTGCTCGATACCGGCGGCACGCGCCTCCTCCACCGCATATTGGATCAGCGGCTTGTCCACGACGGGCAACATTTCCTTGGCGGTC
>DASYBP010000316.1:0-4153 GCA_036500715.1 Rhodopila sp. | reverse complement strand
GCCTCGGTTGTGGCGCCTGGTCGGCCCGTCGCCGCGGCGGCGCCCTTGTCGGCGGGCAGCGTCACCGAGGCACCGTCGCGCAGGCGATCGGTGCCGTCGGTCACCACCCGATCGCCCGGATTGAGCCCTGACAGTACGGCTTCATAGTTGCCGTCGACTGGCCCGACCTTGATCGGCCGTACGGAAACCGTGTTGTTGGCATTGATCAGGTAAACGAACGTACCCGGCTCGCCGCGCTGCACGGCGGGAACCGGAACCCGCACGGTGTCGGACATCGTGTTCACCAGCAGGCGCGCGTTCACGAACTGGTTTGGGTAAAGCATCTCGTCGGGGTTGGCGAAAATCGCGCGCAGATTGAGCGTTCCGGTGGTGGTACTGATCTGGCTGTCGAGTGCGGCCAATGTGCCGGTCGCCAGCAGCCTTGTGTTGGACCGGTCATACGCCTCGACGGATAAGGAGGCGCCGGTTCGCAGGCGCTGGATGATATCCGGCAGGTTGTCCTCGGGAACCGCGAAAACCACCGAAATGGGCTGTATTTGAGCGATGACGACCAGCCCGGTGGTGCTGGTCGTCTGCACATAGTTGCCGAGATCGATCAGACGTAGCCCGACCTGCCCATCGATCGGCGATACGATGTAGCAGTAGGCCAGATTCACCTTTGCGGCGTCCACCGTCCCCTGGTCGGTCTGCACGATGCCGGTGTCCTGCTGCACCAGATAGCGCTGGTCATCCACTTGCTGCTGGGCGATCGAATCCTGCCGTCCCAGCGTCTGGAACCGCTTCAAATCCGTCTGCGCCTGCGCCAGCAGACCCTGATCCTTGGCGAGTGTGCCCTGCGCCTGTTCCAGCGCCGCCTGGAATGGCCGGGGATCGATCTGCGCCAGGAAGTCGCCCTTCTTGACCACCTGGCCCTCGGTAAAGCCGATCTGTTGCAACTGGCCGTTGATCTGCGTCTGCACCGTCACCGTGTCGAGCGACGTCACCGTGCCGAGTTCGTTCAACACAATGCGGACGTTGCCCTTGTCCACCGTCGCAAAGCCGACTGGCTGCGGCGCACTTTGTCCGCCGGGTCCCGCCGTTTTGCTCTTCGGCGCAGGCTGGGTCTGGTGATGGGCCCACAGATACCATCCGCCACCCGCCAGCCCGATCACGATCAAGCCGATCAAAACCCGATACCCGGTGCGCGAGCGCCGGGTCACCGGCGTCGCCCGCGTCATGGGATCGGGTGCTACGCGTACGTCTGACCGGTCAACACGTTCGTCCATCGGCGGCAAAGTCCTTCGTCGATCTGGGGGCCGTTGGCGACCGCTACCGGATTAAGCACGGCGCGGAGTGCCAACAAGCTGAACCCGCGGCAAGTTACGCTTATTTTTTGTTCGTTACACGGGGACACGCTACACCAGGACGGTCAACGCGGCCTATATCGTGTTCCGGACAGTTAAGCTATTTTTCCTTCTTTTACATGCTTTTGCAGCGGGCCGATCTCACACCGCGGCGCGGGCCCGCAAGGCTCCCAGGATCGCGCGGGCGAGCGGTGTGTGGCACAGCGCCGACACGTCGGGTTCGAGCCGCCGGCGCCAGTTCGGACGCTCCTTGTCAGTGCCGGGCAGGTTGACCCCGATCATCTCGCCCGCGAGGTCGTCGGCCTGAACCAGCGCCAGCAGGGACGGCGTGGCGGAAACAAAGGCGTGAATGGCGACGGCAACCGCCGGCGGCAAGGGCTGGCCCGGATCGACGTCCTCCGCCAGCAGACCGTCGGCCTGAAGCAGCGCGACCAGCTCCGCCTTCTCCGCCGCCCGGTCGCGTTCCGCATGCGGATCATCCAGCAGCAATAGGGCGCGTTTCTCAGCGATGTCGGTGCCGCTCCACCACCCGGCCAGGGTTGGCAGATCATGGGTCGATACGCAGGCGGCCGCCAGCCGGCGCCACTCCGTGGGCGGACGAATGCGGCCATCACGTCTTTCGAACCACAACACGCTGTACGACAGGAT
This sequence comes from Rhodopila sp., assembly GCA_036500715.1. Taxonomy (GTDB): domain Bacteria; phylum Pseudomonadota; class Alphaproteobacteria; order Acetobacterales; family Acetobacteraceae; genus Rhodopila. The sequence continues at coordinate 2,162 of DASYBP010000316.1, read as the reverse complement.
ATTCCGCTCGGCCAGCGCCTCCGACATGCCTTCCGGCACGGTTCCGAGATCCTCGCCGACCACCAGGCACCGCGCGCGCTGGCTTTGCAGGGCGACCTGGGCGAGCAGATCCGGCATCGGATAGGTCACATAGGCTCCGTCGATCGCGCCCGCGCCGTCCGGGATGACGAACAGCCGGCGCAGACCCATGACATGGTCGATCCGCAGCGCCCCGGCGTGGCGCATGTTGGCGCTTAACAGGTCGTTGAACGCGCTGAACCCGTCACGCCGCATGGCAACCGGGTCCGGCGGCGCCAGGTACCAGATCTGACCGTGGGCCGAGAACGGGTCGGGGGGCGCCCCCACCGACACACCGGTCATCAACGTATCCTGTGCCGACCAGGCCTCCGCCCCGTCCGGCGCAGCGCCGACCGCAAGGTCACGGTAGAAACCCAGCGACAGACCGTCGCGCGCAGCGGAAGCCGCCGCCGCGGCAAACTGACGATCCGCGAGGTCCTGCAGAAACGCATGGAACCGGACGGTGTCGGAATGATCCTGCGCGAACTTTGCCACCCCTGGGCTCCCGGGATGGCGCAGTTCCCTCGGCCAGGACTGCCATTCGGACGTGCCTAGAACCTCCGAGAGCGTTTCGAACGTCGCGAACCGCCACAGCGTCTCAGGGACCCGGACTTCTGGCGCGCGAGAAAACGCGGCCTGCAGCGCGGCGCGTTTGCGCGCCCAGACGGCCTGATAGTCTACGGCCTGATAGTCTACCGGCCCGGCCGGCGAGAAAAGGCCGGCACCTCCGGGAAGGCCGGAGACATCAATGTAGATCGGATCCAGGAAGCGCCGGTCTGACGGCTGGTATGGACTGGTCCGGCTACGGTCCTGCGGAAACAGCGCGTGCAGGGGATTGAGCCCGATGATGGCGCCGCCGGCCTGGGCTGCCTCGGTTGCGAAGCGGGCCAGCGTCGAAAAATCGCCAATGCCCTGATCCCCCGGTGATCGCAGCGCATAGAGGTGTGCCGCGATACCGAAGCGGCGGTCGCCGGCCTGCAGCGGCTCCGGCAGATAGCAGGCCGCCGGCGCGACGATCAGATGACAGGCGCGTTCGGGCCGGTCCTCGTTCAGCAGACGATGCCGGCCAATCGGCTGCGGCGGCAGGACCACCGAACCGTCCACGGTGGGAAAGCGGTCTATGCTGCCGTCCTCTCGGCAAAGCGTGACCCAGGCCGGAGGCGGTCGGCCGAACCGGACCGGAATGGTATCCAGCGCCTGGGCGGTTATGGCCGGCGGCAGGGCGGGTTCGACGGAAAACCGAGCCAGGCTGTCGCTGAATTCGGCCCGCGTGGCCGCCGGCAGGCGCATCGCCGCCAGCAGCGCCCGCTTCGTGTCGGCACCGACCTTGTGGTAGCCGCCATCAACGTCCCACCAGATCGGATTGATCCCCACTCGTTCCGCCAGATCATCAAGCTCGGCATCAGACACACCGCCGTTTCTCCGAGTATCACCGCCGAGGCTGGTCCAACCATCCGCGCCTCCCGCCACAACCCCCGCGCCACGGCCGGGCTCGGCCCGACCACCCGCGCCTCCCGCCATGATCCCCGCGCCACCACCGGGCTCGGCGCGCCCATCCGCGCCTCTCGCCATGCCCCCGGTGTCATGGCCGGGCTTGGCCCGGCCACCCACGACTTGCGGATTCGGGCGCGACCGCTCGCCCGTGCGCTCATCCGGCCCAGACAGAACAGCCGAACGCCTATCCGCCAAACCCGCTTCCGTCGCGACACCCTCCGCGGGCCGCGCCATCTCCTGAAACACCGTCACCGACCGCGGCGCGATCGTCAGATCCTGCCCGGTCCCGGCGCTGTCCAGCGTGCGCGAATATGCATAGCCGGGCCGCGGCGGCGGCAGCACAATCTCGGTGGCCGTCGTCGCGGCATGGAAGATGACCGCGGCTCGCAAACCTTTTGCAAACAGCACCGCGACCAAGGTCCGGTTATCGCCGCGGTGCCAGTCCGCCTCGGACATCACCCGCCCGTCAGTCGCGAGCCAGCACACATCTGGCAACGCCGCCTCGTCAACCGGCCGGCCGGTCAGCCCCTCCCCGCCGAACAGCACCGCCAGCGCCCGTCGCTGCGCGATCAGCGCTGTAGTAAAATCCACCAACCCCGCGTCGGCGGACA
>DASYBP010000315.1:0-2421 GCA_036500715.1 Rhodopila sp. | reverse complement strand
ATCGATGAATCCGAGCCGTCGGTCCCCACCACCACGGTCCGATAGGCACTCATTTACCCTCCCAGTTTCGGTTGGTCACCCAACCCCCAGACAGTATCGCGTTTGCCGGACGCAAAGGAGAAACAATAGCGGCTCAGCGTGCCGTGGCGCGAGCCGGCATTTGCGGGGCCAACACGGCACCACCGGACAATATCGCCGGCGATAAATCGGCCTAATACGCATGCCCAAGCTGGAAAGCCTTGCATTGCTCAGTTTTTCGGGAAAAGCGGACACATAGTGCAGAAGCACCGTTCCGGCGCCGCCCGGGCCAGCGCCGGCACGTGGAAACCGATGGTGAGCGGGTTCATCTGGCGCACCCTACAGTGACAGGCATCATGACCATTCCCGCCCTTGAGCAGCGCGCTCCGGCCGCCGTTCACGAGCCCGCGCCCGCGCCCCGCGGCAGGCTGCTCGATCCGTGGGCGATTGGCGTGTTCACGATGGTTATCAGCGGCGGCTGGGCCGGTAGGCCCTCGTTGTGGTTCGACGAGGGCGCCACGATCTCGGCTTCCGCGAACCGCACGTTGCCTGAGCTGTGGAAACTGCTCGGCCATATCGATGTGGTGCATGGGCTGTATTACCTGCTGATGCACGGTTGGTTCGGGATTTTTCCGCCGACCGAGTTTTGGTCGCGGCTGCCCAGCACCCTGGCGATCGGGATCGCCGCCGCCGGCGTCACGGTGTTCACCAGGCAGTTCGCCACCGGACGCGCCACGGCGGTATGCGCGGGTGCCGTTTTCGCCATTTTGCCGCGCACGACGTGGGCGGGCATCGAAGCGCGTTCGGACGCCTTCGCGGTAGCCGCGGCCATTTGGCTGACGGTGTTACTGGTCGCCGCCGTGCGGCGCAACAAGCTGCGACTGTGGCTGCTGTACTCGCCGGCATTAATGCTGTCGATTTTGCTAAACCTCAACCTGATCCTTTTGGTCCTGGTTCACGGCGCCATGCTGCCCCTCCTGGTTCCGAGACAATCCCGCAAATCTCCGGCGCTTCGGTGGGGCGTCAGCTCTGCCATCGCAATCGGCGCCGTGACCCCGTTCATCGTCTTCGCCCACAGCCAGGTCGGGCAGGTCGACTGGATCTATCCCGTCAGCTGGCATTACGCCTTCGACATCGTCCTGCGCCAATATTTCGATCACAGCGTCCCGTTCGCCATTCTCTCGGCCGTTCTCATCGTCGCGGCGATCGTGGCCGGGCTGAGGGGCGCCCGGGGCCCGGCGGGCGACACGCGCACCCTCTTGATCATCTGCGCCGCCTGGATCGTCGTCCCAACCGCACTCAGCGTCGTCTACTCGGCGGTCAATGAACCGATTTACTACCCGCGCTACCTGATTTTCACCACTCCCGCGGCGGCCATTGTCTTGGCAGTCTGCATAATCACGCTCGCGCGCAAACCATGGCCCATTGCCGGTGTCGTGCTGCTCTTTGCGATTGCCGGTTTTCCGGATTACTACTTCACACAACGCGGGCCATACGCCAAAGAGGGCTGGGATTACAGCCAGGTGGCCGATCTGATCCAGTCCCATGCCGCAGCCGGCGACTGCCTGATGGTGGACAACACCGCGTCCTGGAAGCCCGGGCCGGTCCGCGCCCTGATCGCCAGCCGCCCGGCGGCCTTTCGGTCGCTGATCGACGTCGAACGCGGCGCCTACGCACCCAAGGTCGGCTGGCTGTGGGACGGCCACGTCGCCGTGTGGCTGACGACGGCCAAGATCAACAAATGCGCCACCATCTGGACCATCACCACCAAAGACAAGTCATTGACCGATCACCAATCGGGGCAGTCGTTGCCACCGGGCACCACATTCGGGCGCGCCCCGGCGTACCGGTTCCCGGGCTACCTAGGGTTCCGCATCGTCGAGCGTTGGCAATTCCATTACTCGCAAGTCCTCAAGTCAACGCGCTGAATTTGCCCGCGGTGGGCTAGCTTGACGGACATACAAATCTGGCTGGCAGACTCGCTGCTCGGTGGACCTGGCCAAGGCACCCGGCAAATCGTCGAACTCCTGGCTGCGTTCGGGCTGACATCGCTGGTCGGCCTGGAACGCACAATCCAGGGCAAGAGCGCGGGACTGCGGACCCAGACCATCGTCGGCACGTCGGCGGCGCTGATCCTGTTGATCAGCAAGTACGGCTTCGGCGACGTCCTGAGGACGGGCGCAGTCGAACTCGACCCGTCGCGCATCGCGGCCCAAATCGTCTCCGGCGTAGGGTTTTTGGGAGCCGGGATCATCATCACCCGGCGCGGAGCGGTGCACGGTCTCACGACGGCGGCGGCGGTCTGGGAATCGGCCGCGATCGGCATGGCCGCCGGCGCGGACCTGCTGTCGCTCGCCGTCGTGGTTGTGGGCGGATTTGCGGGAGCAGGAAGTCACATATCTA
>DASYBP010000314.1:0-2929 GCA_036500715.1 Rhodopila sp. | reverse complement strand
TCAGGCGGTTGCGCGATCCGTCCGCTAGCCAGCCAGTGGCGAGGAAGCACGACAGGCCTGCCTCGGTCTGCGCCAGGGTCAGAAACAGGTCGCTCATCGGTACCGAGAAAAACCATTTGTGACCGGTGATCAGGTAGGATGCGCCCGAGCCCCGGCGGGTCGTGGCGGGACGGGCGGCGGTGATGGTTGCGCGCAGATCGGAGCCGCCTTGTTTCTCGGTCATCGCCATGCCGACAGTGGCGCCCTGCTTGCGCTTGGCGAAAGTAGCTGTGGGGTCATAGGTGGGACTGTTGATGATTGGTGACCACTCGGACAGGAGGGCCGGGTCGTGACGCACGGCAGGAATCGAAGCGAAGGTCATGCCCGCAGGGCAGCAGATCCCGTTTTCGGCCTGGTTCCACAAGTAGCTGAGCATGCCGCGAGCGACGTGGGCGCCGGGGCGGTCGTGGGTCCAGGCAAACGCGTGAGTCTCGGACTGGTAAATCAGGCCCATCAGTTCGTGATATGCGGGGCGGAATTCGACGACGTCGATGCGGTTGCCGAAGCGGTCGTGGGTGCGAAGTTCAGGCAGGTGGCGATTGGCTTGGCTGGCAAGGTGCTGAACGCGAGCGCTGCCCACGATAGTGCCGGTGGCATGCAGTTGGTCAGTGGCCCAGCCGGCGCCGAAGATCTCCGCCGCTTCGGACAACGGCTTGTCCTGGGTGAAGGCATTGTAGTCGTCCAGCGCACCGGGCTGGTTCAGGACTTCGTGGGTGGCGTAGCCGGGATGGGTCATGCGCTTCGCTTCTTTCGGATGCCGGATAGGCGCAGCACCATGCCTTCGGCACTGGTCTGGCTCGGAATGCGCTCGACGGTCATCGTCCAGTCGGGTTCGGCTTCCGCCAACTCGTCCTCGACCTTCGCGCCTTTGAGGAACAGGCAGATCCCATCAGGTGTCAGGAGGCGGGCGGCAAGGGGAAGCAGGCGAGGCAGAGGCGCCAGCGCACGGGCGGTGACCAGAGAGGCGGGGGAGACAGGCGCGTCCTCGATCCGGCAGTTGTGGACCGTTGCGTTTGCGGCGGTTTCCAGGATCGCGGTCCGCAGGAAGGCGGCCTTGCGGCGGTCAGACTCAATCAGGTCGAAATGTATGCCGGTGCCGATGGCCAGGACGAGGCCAGGAAAGCCGCCCCCAGTGCCGAGGTCGATGGCCCGTTCGGTCGTCGGTGGAACCAGGGGCGCGAGTTGCAGGGAGTCGGCGATGTGACGGTCGCGGATCGCCGCTGCGTCTTTGGCGGCGATCAGGTTCAGCGTCCGGTTCCAGCGCAGGAGCAGGTCACTGAACTGACCCAGCCGGCTGGTGGTCGTTGGGGATGCGATCGGGGCCGGCTCTGACCTCAAAGCGACTGGACCTCGATGGTGACGTGGGAGAGCGTGGCGAAGTGGCGGAGGCGGCGATGATAGTCCTCGGCACCGCGGCCGTGGTCGGTGCAAATTTTCAACTCAGCGGCCAGATGGCCAGGACCCAGCCGCCAGACGTGCAGGTCGGTGAGCCGGTCGCCGTCGGTTTCGATTTCCCGCCGCAACCGCTCTGTCAGGTGCGGGTCGGGGTTCATGTCCATCAGGATACCCGCGGTGTCGCGCACGAGGGCATAGGCCCAGCTCGCGATAACGCAGGCGCCGACGATTCCGGCCAAAGGATCCATCCACAGCCAGCCGAAGGTCTTGGCGAGCAGCAGGCCGACGATCACCAGGACGGAGACGGCGGCGTCGGCGATCACATGGACCACGGCGGCGCGCATGTTGTTGTCGCGATGTGCCGAGCCGGGGGTATGGACGTGCTCTGCGAAGTGGACGGATGCGGTTGCCGTACCGCTTGTCAGGGTGACGGTGAATTCATGCGGTTCGGGGATTTCATCGGCACTTTCCAGCGCGTCGCCGTTGCGGACGAAGGTGAAGCGCTGGCGCGAACGATCGGCGCGAATGGTCTCCGCGATCAGTTCAGCGGCCGGCAACGGGGTTTCGATGCGAAAGCGGGGCGGCAGGCCGTCCTCGCGGATCTCCACCTTCAGCGGTGCGCCGGCAAGTGTCAGCGTGCGGCTGTCATCATGGTCGTGATCGTGGCCCTGCCCATGATCGTGCCCATGATCGTGCCCATGATCGTGATGGTGATTGCCGGCGCCCAGCAGCACGGCGCTGGCGATATTGACCGCAAGACCCAGGCAAGCGATCGGGATCGCCTCGGAGAATGCGATTGGGACAGGATCGAATAGGCGGGTGACCGCCTCCCAGCCGATCAGCAGCGAGATCATCGCCAGGATAATGGCGCTGGTGAACCCGGCGAGATCGCCCAGCTTGCCAGTGCCAAAAGTGAAGCGTGTGTCGGTCGCATGGCGGCGGGCATAGCGGTAGGCAATGGCGGCAAGCAGTAGCGCGCCAGCGTGGGTGGTCATGTGCAGCCCGTCCGCCACGAGGGCAATGGAACCGAACAAGAGACCGCCGGCGATCTCCAGCAGCATCATCGCGCCGCAGAGCCAGATGACCCACCAGGTGCGCCTTTCGGCCTGCTCGTGGCCTTCGCCCAGGAAGACGTGGTCGTGGGGTTCCATGACGCGCCTCACTTCAGATAGGTGCGAACGACTTCCAGCAATTGCTCGACGGCGTCTGTGTTCATCGCGCCCGTGGGATCGACGAGGTGGGTGCGGACGTGGTCCTCCACCACTTCCGCCATCAGGCCGGCCATTGCGCCGCGGGCACCGGCAATCAGGTGCATGACCTGCTCGCAGCCGGCTTCGCCTTCCAAGGCGCGCTCGATAGCCTCGACCTGCCCGCGCAGGCGACGGACACGGGCGAGCAGTTTCTGGGTTTCGCGTATCGTGTGGGTCATGGGTAGGGGGGTACCCTATTTGACCACTATCTTGCAACTCCATCTGCCCGGCACGCTACCGTCGCC
>DASYBP010000313.1:0-15863 GCA_036500715.1 Rhodopila sp. | reverse complement strand
GGCCAAGGCACTTCTTGGAAAGGCGGCCTTGCCTGACGAATTACCGTGGGTCACCGGCTCGATCGGACTCTTGGGCACCCGTCCGAGCTACGAACTCATGACCGGCTGCGACACGCTGCTGATGATCGGATCTGGTTTCCCGTATTCCGAGTTCATGCCGAAGGAAGGCCAAGCCCGCGGCGTGCAGATTGACCTGAAGCCGGACATGCTGAGCCTGCGCTATCCGATGGAGGTGAACCTGGTCGGCGACAGTGCCGAAACCTTGCGGGCGCTGCTGCCGCTGCTGGATGAGAAGTCCGACCGGTCCTGGCGCAGGACGATCGAGGGCAATGTCACGTCCTGGTGGAAGGAAGCGGAGGCGCGGGCGATGCACAGCGCCGACCCGGTCAATCCGCAGCTTGTGGCGTGGGAGCTGTCGAAACGGCTTCCGGAGCGCGCCATTATTACCAGCGATTCGGGCTCGTGCGCCAACTGGTATGCCCGCGACATCAAGGTGCGGAGAGGCATGATGTGCTCGTTGTCGGGCGGATTGGCCTCGATGGGCGCCGCGGTGCCGTATGCGATAGCGGCGAAGTTGGCCTATCCCGACCGGCCGGTTGTCGCGCTGGTCGGCGACGGCGCCATGCAAATGAACAATATGGCCGAATTGATCACGGTGCAGAAATACTGGCACGAGTGGACCAACAAGACCTGGGTATGCTGTGTCTTCAACAACCAGGACCTCAATCAGGTGACGTGGGAGCAGCGGGCCATGGAGGGCGATCCAAAGTTCAACGCCACACAACAAATTCCCGACGTGCCTTATCACCGCTTCGCGGAGCTGATCGGGCTGCGTGGAATATTTGTCGACCAACCGGATCGCCTGGCCGGTGCCTGGGAAGAGGCCCTTCACTCGGAGCGGCCGGTGGTGCTGGAGGTCCGCACCGATCCAAACGTGCCGCCACTGCCGTCGCACATCACGCTGGCGCAGGCGAAGGCATTTAGTTCAACCCTGTTGAAAGGCGATCCTGAGGAAAGCAGCGTCATCGTGGACACCGCCAAGGAAGTGCTCAGCGGTGTACTTCCGGGACGGCGGAGCTGATTTCATGACCAAGCCAAAAAGCGGATCCCTGCACGCCGCGCTTCGGGAGATCGAGCCAGGCTTGTTTCGCGCCGAGTACAGCGGCGAAATCAACCCAGAGAACCCAGACGAGCGTGAAATCCCGGACTTTCATGTCGGCACAGACGCGGCGGGGGTGAAGCAATGGGTTGAGCGCATGGCGGCGGGACTGGGCTACGATAGGGTCGTTTGGGATGATCCGAGGTGAGGTCAGGCCGGAACCGGTTCGCCGAGTAGGTCGTTCCACCTTTCCGGGTCAGGGGATTGCGGTATGAGCCGTCTGGATAATTTAAAGCGCGATCTGCACGTACTGGTGCATGGGCGTGATAACCCGCCGCCGCCGCAGCTGAATCGGGGACGATCCGCGACGTCGCCGCATGAAATCCCAATGCCAGGCTGGAAGGACATCATGATCCGAACCTGGGGCGAGGTCTCCGAAAACAACATCTTTCTTGTCGCGGGCGGCGTGACCTACGCGATCTTGCTGGCACTGTTTCCGGGCCTCGCCGCCCTGGTATCCATCTACGGCCTGTTGCTCGATCCATCTCAGGTGGAAACGCAGATCGCGGCATTGTCGCACGTGCTGCCGCCCGAAACGACGCAACTGATCGGGGATCAACTGAAAAGTCTGGTCAGTGCTTCCCAGGGCTCACTTAGTGTCTCTGCCGTCGTTGCCATGTTGCTGGCTCTATGGAGCGCCTCGCGAGGCATGAGCGGGCTGTTGACCGCCTTCAACATTGCCTACGACCAGAAGGAGACGCGCGGGTTCTTCAGGTTCAATCTCGTCGCAATCGTGCTAACGGTGCTAACGTTGGTCGGCGGAACGGTGATTATTGCGCTGGTGGGCGTGCTGCCCGCGGCGCTTCAGTTCATTGGGCTGGCGAGCCAGACGAAGTGGCTGCTGCTGGTGTTGGAATGGCCGCTGCTGATCGTGGTCGTCATGGCGGGTCTGGCCGTGTTGTATCGCTATGCACCGGATCGGCACCCGCCGCGCTGGCGATGGGTTTCGCCCGGCGCGATCGTCGCCACCTTCCTTTGGCTCGTCGGGTCGCTGGCATTCACCGTTTATGTGTCACACTTCAACAGCTACAATAAGACATATGGCTCCCTTGGTGGGGTGGTCGTGATGCTGACCTGGCTGTATCTGTCAGCGTTCGTGGCCCTGTTAGGAGCGGTGATTAACGCGCAGTCGGAACGGCAGACAAAGGCAGATTCCACCATCGGCGGTCCGAAGCCGATGGGCCGGCGGAAGGCGTACGCGGCGGATACAGTCGGCGAAGCGTCATGATGCTGGTATGGCCAGCGCGGCGAAACATCGGCAATTTGAGCAAAAACAACAAAATGACCAGCATTCGTGGCCGCCACGAGCGCCGCACGGCAACTCGTGCCATCCAATCGGTAAAGGGGAGTTGACGAAACCCCTCCTCATACGAACATGTAGGTCCAATCGTCCGATAGTGGGCGGCCAGAGTCCGCGGGAAATCCCGAAATGCGTCCGAACCCGTGCCATCTGATGCTCGTTCATCCCGACCAGGCAGCGGCGGTTACCGACGCGCTGTGGGCTCAACTGCGGCAGGAGGCTGAGGAGGCCTACGAACGCGAGCCCAAGCTGGCGTCGCTGTTTTTCGACTCAATTCTGAACCAGCCGAACTTCGAGGCGGCGGTGTTCCACCGCGTGGCCGCGCGGCTGAAGAATGACACGATTTCTTTGCCGCTGATCGTTCAGGCCTTCAGTAAGGCGGCCGAAGACGATGGATGCTTCGTTGAGGCCGCGAAGGCCGACATCGCTGCCGTTTTGGACCGGGATCCGGCCTGCAACCGCCTGATCGAGCCTTTTCTCTATTTCAAGGGTTTCCACGCCATTCAGACTCACCGCCTGAACCACTGGCTGTGGCATCATGGCGAGAGGGATTTTGCGCTTTACCTGCAAAGCCGGTCCTCGGAGGTGTTCCAGACCGATATCCATCCGGCGGCGAAGTTCGGGCACGGCATCTTTTTGGATCACGCAACCGGGCTCGTGGTGGGCGAGACCGCAGAGGTCGGCGACGATGTATCCATGCTGCATCACGTCACATTGGGCGGCAGCGGCAAGCACTCCGGCGACCGCCACCCGAAGATCCGTAGGGGCGTCGTTATTGGCGCGGGGGCGGCTATCCTCGGCAACATTGAGGTGGGTGAGCACGCCCGCGTCGCTGCCGGATCGGTGGTCCTGAAGTCGGTTCCCGCCCACGCCACCGTGGCGGGCGTGCCGGCTAAGGTGATGCGAATCGTCGAAAGCGACGAACCATCGCGGTCGATGGATCAGACGCTCAGCGACCTGGCGTATCGGGCGTTCAACTATACGATCTGATCGAGCGGAGCGTCGGTCGGGCTCGAACCGCCGGCCGCCCTACATCGGCGGGACCAGCCCGTCCTTTCCGACGCCAATCCGCGTGGCGGTTAGTGCCTCCTCAGGCTTATGCGTCACGAAAGCGATGATGTGGGCGCCCTTGGTAAGGTCGGTTCGGCTGGCCTTCTCATAGGTGATGACCGGCGCGTCCTCGGGCACGAATACCTTTTGCTCGCCGCCCTTGTAGGTCAGTGTCAGTAACCGTCCGTTGGACACTTTCAGCTCGCCGACCGTGCCATTCGTCATGGTGCTGCCCTCGACGAGATCCCACGGCCGATGGCCTTCGCCGACTCCGCGCATCGATTCGGGAAATACCTGTATCTCCAGCGCCTTCAGCGTTCCGTCCGGCTGCTTCACGGCGGCCGTGCCGATGAACGAGCCCGGTTTGATCGCGTCTATACCGATCGGCGCGATCAGCGTCACGCTCACGTCGTCGGCGAGCCTGAGCATGAGTTTTTCGCCACGCCGGCTGGTAACATTCAGCTCATTGGTGCCGACGTCGTCGATGACACCGCGAACACGTGTTGGCGCCGGTGCCTGGGCAAAGGCGACGCCGCCGAGGCACAGTACGCCCAGCGATGCGCATAGCCAACGTCTCGAGAGCGACATTTCGGCCTCCCAATTGCAATTTCCGAATGCAATTGCCGAAACGCCATCAGGCCAGTTCTGTCAGGAAATGCAAGTTGCCGCCTGAACGTCGGTAAGTGTTCCGCGGGGCCGGTCCTCGGCGGGCGCGATTTATTGTCGGTTGGCCGCGAATGTGTTGACTGGTGCTTAAAGGGCTTATCATCGGCGCCGAAGGAGGGACGCGATGCCGCTCGACACACCTCAAACCGACTCCGACCGGGTCGCACCGGATTGCGCCGGTCTGGACTTTTATCGCGCCGACCCCGGCTTGAGCGATCGGCTCGCGATATACCTGCCGACCGAGGTGCTGGAGCGGTTGATGCCGCACTACCAGCTTCTTGGCCAACTTGCTGGCGGCCGCCTGGACGAACTTGCCCGAATCGCCGACCGGCATCCGCCGGTGCTGCATCCTCGGGACCGGTTCGGCCGCGACCAGGACTGGATCGAATACCACCCCGCCTATCGCGAGATGGAGCACATCGCCTTTGAGCAATTCCAGTTCCACGCCATGTCCCATCGCGGCGGCGTGCTGGGCATGGACGGCCCGTTGCCGCCAGTCGCCAAATACGCATTTCAGTACTTGTTCGTGCAGAGCGAGTTCGGGCTGATGTGCCCGATCAGCGTGACGGACACCTCGATCCATCTGATCCGCAAGTTTGGCAGCAACGCGCTACAGGATTACTTGTTACCCAGGATGTTGTCGGCTGATCTTTCCACGCTGTGGAAAGGCACGCAGTTCATGACCGAGAAAGCCGGCGGATCCGACGTCGGGGCGATCGAGACGGTCGCTCGGCACCAGGGTGGCATCTGGCGGCTGTCCGGCGAGAAATGGTTCTGCTCCCATGCCGATGCCGATGTTGCGCTTATACTTGCCAGGCCGGAGGGGGCGCCGGCCGGGACGCGTGGGCTGGCTCTGTTCGCGCTGCCGCGCCGCACCCGCGACGGTAGGCGCAACACCTACCGGATCGTGCGCCTCAAGGACAAGCTGGGCACCAAATCGATGGCGAGTGGTGAGATCCGCCTGGAGGGCGCTGAGGCCTTCCTGATTGGCCAGCACGACCAGGGCCTGAAGCAGATGATGGAGCAGGTGAACCTGTCGCGGCTGTCGCATGGCGTGCGGGCCGCCGCGATGATGCGTCGTTGCGCGAACGAGGCTTTGGCCGCCGCGCGCGGCCGCTCCGCTTTCGGGCAGGCGGTCGCCGATTTCCCGCTGATGCGCCGGCAGTTGATGAAGCTGCTGGTTCCGGCGGAGCAGGCGCTGTCGATGGCGTTGTGCACCGCCGACGCGCTGGGCCGCGGGGCCACCCCGGAGCTGCGGATCCTGACTGGGTTGCTCAAGTTGCGGGCCTGCCGGGATAACGCCGTGGTCGCAACCGGTGCGATGGAGGCACGCGGTGGCAACGGCTATATCGAGGACTGGGTCAACCCGCGTCTGATCCGCGACGCCCAGGTCGGCCTGTTGTGGGAAGGAACAAGCAATATCAATGCACTGGACGTGATTGGCCGAGCCGTCGGGAAGGCCGGGGCGCATCTGGCGCTGCAATCCATGCTGCGAGCCAGGCTGGCCGGCGCTGCGGTTCTGCCGGCGGCGTTCTGCGCGGCACTAGGCTCCGCGCTAGACCGAGCCATTGCGCTTGCCGATCGGGTGGCCCGTCAGGGGCAGGAGAGTTTGGCACGCCAGGCCGCGACCGCGCTGTACGATGCGAGCAGCGCCGTGCTGCTGGCCTGGGAGGGTTCTCGTCGCGGTGCCGATGCGCGTCGCGCGTTGCTCTCTCGCTTCGTGCTGGCACATCGGTTGTCGCCGGCGGACCCGCTGGCGCCCGAGGAGGCCGCGTGGGAAGCGGCTGCGACCGCAGCTTTGCTGGCGGACAGGCGGCTGGATCTGGACGCGATCGCCCCGATGCTGTCTTAAAGGCGGTTGGCACCCGAAGGCTGACCGGCGGGAGTTGTCTGGTCCCGAACACTGGGACGGACCGGTTCCATCGCAGGCACGCCGGGCTGTGGCGGGGTAGCTTACCCGCTGCGATGTTGTTCGTTGTTGATATATCAGCTCTCTTAGCTTTTTGGCAAGGTTTGTGCCGTAAGCCCGTGTTCAGCCTGGAGCACGATAGTAACTTACGCATGCATGATGGTGCACCCCGCGGCGAATCGGCGATGCAGGAGGCCAATTGGCCTGAGAAGCAAGGCCCGTGTCCGGAATCGGCGCGACCTATCCCGGGGCTTGACCGCACACCTATAGCCTCGGCCGCACCAGATTCCACAGCGAGGCGGGAACACCCACAAGCGCCGCGACCGGACGCTTTGGCCGCTTCCCGCGCCAGTCCGGCAAAGTTGAAGGCAGTAACGCAATCCCGGCTCTCACGCCTGAGCAAACGCTTCGCTGCAATCGCCCTGCTCGGCATCGGCGGAGCCGCATTGCTCACCAATGCGAACTATGTCACCAGCGATAACGCAGTGGTAACCGCGCATATGGTTTCGCTGCGCACGCCGATCGAAGGTTCGGTCACGACAAATCTGGCTGCCGTCGGCGAACCCGTGCGTACCGGCGTTGTGCTGGCTGAGGTCACCAATGCCCTCGCTGATGACCGACGGGCGGCCGCCATAAGGGCCCAGCTTACTCGTCTGCGCGCCGAGGCAGAGGCTGCACAGCGAGAACACGTCACACTTACTTCAATGCTTGATGATCTGGCCGAGCGGGCGGCGCGTTATCGCGGGTCCAAACTCGAACAACTCGGGTTGGATATTGCCCGCAGCGACCGCGATCGCGCGGCCAAGCAGGAGGAACTGGCGCAACTGGTACGCGATATGCGGCGCAAAGTCGTGCTGCGCGGTACGGTGTCTGAAAGCGACATCGAAACGGCCGAAACCGCCGTTCGCGTCGCCGCCCAGCAGGTAGCCTCTTTCGACGAGCAGATCGAGGCCGCCAAGGCTGCCGCGCAATCGGTCACCGTGGGGGTGCTGGCCGAGGCGAATGGCGCCAACGATGTTGTCTACTCCGCGCAGCGGGCCGACGAGGTAAGGGAACGGTTGGCGGATCTGACGCGGACTGTCAGTAACCTGCGGGCGGCATCCACCGAAACCGAGGAACAACTGGCGGCGGAAACCACGATCTTCCAGCTGACCCACACGGCGACGATCACTGTGCCGTCTCCCGGGATGGTCTGGCGCGTGGGTGCGGCGCCTGGAGAACGGGTCGCACCGGGTGATTTGCTGGCACAGATCGTCGACTGCGGCGCCGCATTCCTGGCGGTGGCGGTGCCGCAAACCCGGCTGCCCGATATCGATCTGGCCGCCGCTGCCACCTTCCGCTTGTCCGGGGAGCAGCAGGACCGCACTGGTCATATTGTCGCAATCACCAGCGAATCGGCTTTGCGTGGCGATGCCGCACTGGCCACCGCACCGGTCGCGGGAACCACGCCAGTGGCCTCTGTCCTGGTTGCCGTGCCGCCCTCGGTCAATAAACTGGGCGGGTGCCTTGTCGGCCGCACCGCGCGCGTGCTGCTGCCGGCGAGCGGCGGCGGCTGGCTAGAGTGGGCGAAGCGGCAGGTGCCGCTATGGCTCACCGTATCCAGTACAAAACAATCCTGAGCCCAGCAGTAACTCATGCCGTATGACGGCCTCGACACCTGGGGCCCGACTTGGGGACCGGCGCTGGCCACGCTCGGCGCCATCCTGTGTCTGGCCTGGCTGCCGGATAAGCCCGCCACGGGCGGTGCCCGCTGGGCCCGCGTTGCCGCGGCTTGCCTGACCGCAGGCCTGACCTTTCGCTATGTCATCTGGCGTGTCCAGGCGGTGCCGGAGGCACGGTCTTTCTTGCAGTACACTTGGGTGGTGGCATTCTTATCGGTCGAGATGCTGAACGCCCTCAACGGCCTGCTCAACCTGTTATTCATGTCACGTACGCTCGACCGATCGAGCGAAGCCGACGCGAAGATGCATTCGCCACTGCATACCGCGCCGACGGATGTGCTGATTGCAACGTACAACGAGCCTAGAGACGTGCTGGAACGTACCATCATCGGCGCCATGGACATCGATCATCCGGACTTGCGCGTCTGGGTACTGGATGACGGCGCCCGAGACTGGGTGCGGGACCTGGCGGAGGCGCTTGGGACATTTTATATCCGTCGTGTCAAGGGGAAGCATGCCAAGGCCGGCAACGTCAACAATGGTCTGCGCCAACTCCTGACCGTCGGTCGACCGCCGGAATTTATCCTGCTTCTGGACGCGGACTTCATCGCGAGTCGCCAGATCCTACGCCGTACCTTGGGCTTTTTCGAGGCTGAAGATGTCGGCATCGTGCAGACGCCACAGCACTTCTTCAACCCCGACCCAGTTCAAATCAACCTGGCTTGCAGCAACATCTGGCCAGACGAGCAGCGTTTCTTTTTCAACGTTATGCTCCCTTGCATGGATGCCTGGGGGGCGGCGTTCTGTTGCGGCACGTCGGCCGTCCTGCGCGTCGAGGCGCTGCAAGATATAGGCGGCATGGCGACCGAGACCGTTACCGAGGATATGCTGACCAGTTTCAAGATGGAGGAGTTTGGCTGGCGTACCATCTTTCTGAACGAACGTCTGAGTCTCGGCCTGGCGCCGGAAGGGCTGGGCGAATACGTCACCCAGCGCAGCCGCTGGTGCCTCGGCGCCGTTCAGCAGTTGCACACAAGATGGTCGTGGTTCGGGCGCGGACGTCTCCGCACGATCACGCGCCTAGCGTGCCTGAGTGGTTCGCTGTACTGGATCGTTAGCTTTCTTTTCAGACTGATGATGCTGGCCGGCCCTGCAGTGTATTGGTGGACGGGCACTTCGGTCATTGTCGCGACGAACGCTGATATTCTGTATTGGCTGGTCCCCGCGGTGCTGAGCTCGATCCTGTTCATGTCGGTCTACAGTCGCAATCTAATTATTCCGGTCATGAGCGATATCACGCAACTGGTATCCGCGGTCGCGGTGATCGGCAACGTCGCCACGGGGCTTTTTCGGCCCCGTGGACAAAGCTTTAAAGTCACCCCCAAGGGCGTCTCGCGTGATCACATCGTCCTGCAATGGGGACTGATATGGCCGTTCCTGATAATTGCCGCCGCAACTTTGAGTGGCCTGGCGATCAATGTTTCGGCCAGCAGCTCCCTGGTCGGCGGCAGCGGTTATGGCGTGAATGTATTTTGGAGCCTGTTCAACGTAGTTCTGGTCAGCCTTGTGTGCCTGGCGTGCATCGAACTGCCGCGGCGCCGTACCGATGAGCGCTTTTTGTCGAATGAACCGGGCGTGGTGATCTGGCCAAACGAGGCCGTCACAGAGTGCGTTGTCCGGGACATCTCGTCAGGTGGGGCTCGGCTCAGCGCGCCGGCCGGGGCGGATCCGGCGAACCTGTGGGATACCGTTCATGCCGTCGGCCACTTGTCGCTGGATGAGGGCCGGCTAAAGGTGCCGTTTCATCTATTGCGCTGCCAGGAGAATGAGCTGATCGTGCAGTTTGACACGACTTTGCAAGTTCGGCGCGCTCTGATTGGCCGACTGTTCGGCGGCGACTATGCGCGGGAATTGGAGCGGGTCACTATGCATCGCGTGCTAGGAATGCTGGTAAACCGCCTGCTGCGGTGACGCGCCAACCTTACGAGCGCACGCTGTTGAGCAAATACCATCTCTCCGGCGACCCCGGCGCCGAGAAGTCGCCGCGGCAGCCGCGGTCCTTCTACCAGCGGCACGCCATCGAACGCCGCACCGCCAGGTCGAGGCCCTCCGAGGCGCTCTGGAGGCCTCGCGGTTAGAGTTAGAGCTTGACCTCGCTGATCTGGATCACGGGTTGGACGTTCGTGTAGTTCGGGACGTCGGCCATGATCGCTGCCGCTTGGGGGCCAAATGACGCCTGGAACGCGCCAACCGAATCGAAATAGAGATGGCCCATTGCGAGATACGCGGGCGGTGCGCCGGGTGCGCCTCCGGCGACGCCCTGCTCCACCGCCATGCGCTTGCAGGCCGAACCGAGTTTGTCCTGAACCATCGGCATGTGGCTCTTGCAGTAGTAATCGATGTCGAATTTGGCATTCTCGCCGGCTGGATAAAACACGCTCACTTTGATCATCTGAGGTACCCCTGCGGTTTCTGGCACCGGTTTCGCCCCGGCGGCGACGGAGGAGCGCACACGCTGCGTCTTATACCCTTTAGCACATCCTTCGCGGAGGGTCGCGAGTGGAGTATCACATGTTGGGCACGCCTCCGTTGACACGGCGAATTTTTCCGGGAGACGATCCGCCCAGGGCCATGACGGTGATCCCGGACAAGGGATGGCGCACGGTGGTGGCGTGACGATTGAGGGTGGTTGCCCATGTTGAAATGGATCCTGGCCGTCGTTACGGCAGCGTTCGTGCTGCATGGCCAGGGGAACGCGCAGCCAGCGCCGGCGTGGCAGGTGCCGGACCCGAACACGTTGCCCGACGATGCGTTTGGCCGGGCAGTGCGCCAGGGACGGGATCTGATTACCAGGACGTCGTCGCTGATTGGTCCGGATGCCGGGGACCCAGCCAAGCGCTATGGCGGCAATGGTCTGGACTGCCAGTCGTGCCATTTGCAGGCCGGGACTCAACGCCTTGGGCTGCCGTTGGCGGGAGTCTGGGGTGTTTTTCCAACCTATATCGCCCGCGAGAATGCCGTTCGTACGTTGGAAGACCGAATCAACGGCTGCATGGAGCGAAGCATGAACGGCAAGCCGCTGCCAGTGGACGGCCCCGAAATGAAGGCGATGCTAAGCTACATCAAATTTATCAGCAGCGCCGAACGCGTGGGACAGTCCCTCGATGGCCGGAATACGCCCGCCTTGCCGTTACCGGAAGAAGCCGCCGAGCCGGTGCATGGCCGGCAGGTCTATGCCGCGATGTGCGCCATCTGCCACGGTCCGGATGGCCAGGGGCAGCGCCTGGCTCCGGCGGAAGCCGAGGATTCCGGCCGTCGCTATCGCTTCCCGCCGGTGTGGGGTTCCGACAGCTTCAACGATGGCGCCGGTATGGCGCGGGTGATCACTGCCGCTCGGTTCGTTCACGCCAATATGCCGTTCGGTACGACTTTCGAGACGCCCCAACTCTCGGCCCGCGACGCCTTTGACGTGGCCGCCTATGTCGATACGCAGCCACGCCCACATATGGGTGGGTTGGAGGCGGATTTTCCCGATCGCTCACGCAAGCCGGTGGACGCCGCGTACCCGCCTTTCTTCGGGCCCTTTGCAGCCGATCAGCATCGCCTGGGTCCCTGGCCGCCGATCCAGGCCTGGGTTAAAGCAAATGGTTCGGCGGCACGAACCGCCGACTGACATCTGAACAGGGAGAAAACACCGTGCTTACGGACCGCCGCCAAAGCCTGAAAACACTTGGACTCGCGCTGGCCGCGGCGGGAACCAGCGCCGCCGCGCCAGACAATGCCGAAAACCTGGCTGGATCGCAGACACTGGATGCATTGACCAATAGGCTCGCCGCGCTGCCACGCCGGCGCGACTTCAAGTCGGTACCGATGATCCTCGACCACCGCGATCAATGGGATGCGGAAGCGCTGGACGCCGTGCTGCAATATGCCGGCAGCCCGAAGCAGAGCTTTGATAACACCGACCTGCACGGTCCCTGGTTGAATGTGATGCGCAATTCGATGAACACCGAGATCTGGGGGTTTCGGCATCCCGATTTCCTGTGCGTTTCAGCCACACACGGACCGGCGCATCTGGCGCTTTACGATGATGCGACGTGGGAAAAATATGCCCTGGCGAAACTCGCCGGCGGCAATGTCACCCATAACACCTTCGTCGCGGCGGCGCCCGGAACCGACCCTGACATGAAGGATTTCCAGAATCCCACCGGCGGTTTCTCACCGAATGCCAATACCATTCAGGCGTTGCAGCGACGCGGTGCGGTGTTCCTGGGGTGCCACAACGCAATCTGGGAGCTTGCCCGCAGGCTGATCGCCTCGGACACCAATCCGGATAAGCTTCCAATCGATAAGCTCTGCGCGGAACTCAGCAATCAGCTGATCCCCGACGTCGTGCTGACCCCAGGTGCCGTGGGTACGGTGGTCGAACTGGCCAGGGCCGGTTTCGTCTACACGCGATGAACCAGGCATCCCGTATCGTCTTGCTGCTGGCCGGATGGCTGTGCGCGGCGGCGGCCCCGCCTGGCTCGCCGGCCGCCCGACTGGAGGCCGCCGAGGCGCAGTATCCGCCGTGGCAGAATGGCGAGGGCACCGCTGCCGCGAGGAGCGGCCTAATATTTACCGTCCCGCCGGCCGACGACATGGCGGATTTCCACGGCAGCCTCGATGACCCGGCGCTGATCCTGTTTGTATCGGGCAACTATTATTTCGCCGTCGCCGGAATGGTGCGGGCGTTCGTCGATGCCTATCCGGCCTACCGCGGACGGGTGTTTTACGAGACCCTGCCACCGGGCTTGCTGATGAAGCAGTTGGAGGCGGGCGGCACCGTCACGTCCGGCAACCTCACGTTCACTGCCAGGCCTGACGTGATGATGGCGGAGCAAAATGCCAGCGAAGCTTGGGTCCGCGAGGGCCGGTTGGCTGCGCCTGTCGTTTCGTTTGCAACCAATGACCTGACCATCATGGTGCCGGCCGGCAACCCGGCTCATATTGTCGGTCTGACCGATCTGGCCCGTCCCGATCTAGCGTTGATCATGCCAAACCCGGCATTCGAGGGCGTGGCGCGGCAGATCCGCGGCTCGCTGGTCAAGGCCGGAGGCGAAGCCCTGGCCCGGTCGGTGTATGAGACGAAGGTCGCGGCCGGCACCACGGTGCTGACCCACATCCATCACCGGCAAACTCCGCTGCTGCTGATGCAGGGCTTGGGGCAGGCGGGGGTGACCTGGCGGTCGGAGGCGCTCTTTCAGGAACAGCACGGCAATCCCATCGCCCACATCGACATTCCGGCGGAGCAGAACACGCAGGCGGTCTACAGCGCGGCGATCGTTACAAATGCAGCGCATGCCGACGCGGCGCGTATTTGGCTGTCGTTCATCCGCTCCGACGCCGCTTTCGAGGCGCTGCGACCGTTCGGATTCAAGCGCGTCGCCGACTAAAGCCGCGGCCCGGATCAGCCGCGCCGGTCAGGATATCATTATTGCGCCGAAGTTGCGATATAGCATATAGGCGGCAACGACGAAGACGAATCCGGCAAATACACGGTTCAGCGCGGCCTTTCGCTTCGCGAGGCGGTTTGAGAGGTGCATGCCGAGCAACCCGCCCGCGATTCCGCCGGCGATATATTCCGCAGCCACCCACCAATCGACGAGACCCGAAGCCGCGTAGTTGATTGCCGTGGTGAGACCGAAACTCCCGACCGAGAGGAGCGAGGATCCGACCGCGAAGATCATTGGCATGCCGGTCGAAAACAGCAGGCCAGGCACGATCAGAAAACCGCCGCCGATGCCGAAGAATCCCGACAGCATCCCAACCAGCAAGGCAGCAACCGCGATCTTCCCAAGCGCACCCGGCGTCAGGCGCAATTCGCGGCTCTCGCCCCCGGTATCCAGCCGAGAGCCGCGGCGCAAGATCAGCACTCCGACCACGACCATCACTATGGCAAACAGGAACAGCAGGCGGTGCCCGTCGAAGGTCTTGCCAAGGCTCGATCCCATGGCCGCGCCGGCAATGCCGAAAATCCCGAACAAAATGGCGCTGCGCCACTTGACGTTTCCGGCACGTGCGTGAGAGCCGAAATTGAAGAAGGCGTTGAGCGAGACAGCGAACGCCCCGGTTCCTATCGCCACGTGCGGCTGCAAGCCAACCACGTAAAGCAGGAGCGGCGTCGCTATGATGGAACCGCCACCGCCGATCAGTCCCAGGGTAAATCCAACCAGGGCACCGGACAGGATCGCGAGGACAATCTGCAGATATTCCACAGCGCTTCCTCACGCCCGCCGCGTGACAGGCGGCACGTTTTTCATGTCATGGCGCTCCCGCGCTTGTTGTGGACATCGAGGAGGACGGGGCGCCATGTCGTTATGGCGTCCGCTGCCGGCGTCTGTTTTGCGCCCCGGCCCGGGCGAGATCCGCCGGGTCAAAGGCGCTGACGTAGGGTGCGTGCGCCAGGAGGCGCTTCAGCAACGCGCGGAGGGTCCCGAGTTCTTCCTCGGTGAACGCCGTGTGCAGTCGCCGCTCCCGCTCTTGCGCAACGACCATGATGCGGTCGTGCAACTGTTTTCCTGACTTGGAGAGTTCGATCATGCGCTGCCGGCTGTCGGTGCGGTCTATCGTTACGCATGCGATTCCAAGCCGTTCGAGCCCCGCGAGCGCTCGACTGGTCGCTCCCTTGTCGATCCCCATGATCTGAGCAGCTCGTCCGGCAGTGAGTGGCGATTCGTGTCCCATCACCCACATCAGCCGCCGCTCGGCGAGACCGATGCCGAACGCGCGCCGATAAAGCCGCGATCCACCGGCTGACAGGAGATTTGAAATGGCCCCGATCAGATATGGAATGCGATCGTGATAGTCACGCGTCGCCACACCCGGCTGGTCGCTCGATGGGCGAGAGAAGGATTTCATGCTGCTCGCCCGTTTCCCCGCGTGGCGACCAACAAAGTCGCGCTGAAGTGTAGGTTGCTGATGCGAGGTTTGCCAAGACGAGGCACAGCGAGGCTCGTTGACTCGGCAACCATACCTGCCTACGGTTCAGCGATAAACGGAAACGCGCGAAACGGCCGGACGCTGTCCAAGGGGTGACCATGTTCCTGCGCAATTCGTGCAGACTGTGTGGAAACCAGCTTCCAGATTTACCGGAGAGAATGGGCCTACTCTGCCGGGCCATTACCGAGATCAACACCCGGCCAATGGCCGAAATTTCGGCGCATGGTAGAAATGGTTTCTCCAGAAACGTTACGGCTCCGAGTTTTCACACGCTCTGCGTGATTTCTGCAACGTTCTGCGCGTTACGCCGATAACGCAGGGTGTTGAGACACGGCCTTTGTCGAATTACGCGGCGGCAGGCTTGATCCCGATACGGGCTGAGATGCGCGCGAGCTCGGTCGGGTCGGAAACACCCTGGATGTCGTAACGAGGCGTGTAGGGCGCTTCGAGCCGGGAAACCTCCTCGTCCGTGAGATCAATCGTCAGGGAAGCGACCGCGTCGTCAATGTGAGATGTCTTGCTCGCACCGATGATGGGCGCGGCCACGACAGGGTTCCTGCGCAGCCACGCCAGGGCGACCTGCGCTCGGCTCACACCGCGGGCTTTCGCAACTTCTGCGACCGCCTCAACGATGGCGCGATCACTTGCCTCGTTCGTATAGAGCAAGCCTGCCATGGGGTCGGTCTCCGACCGCTTGGTCGCCGCGTCCCAGGCGCGGGTAAGCCGGCCGCGCGCAAGTGGGCTCCACACGATGGTTCCGACACCCTCGTCGGCGCAAAGGGGAAGCATCTCGTGCTCTTCCTCGCGGGCGAGCAGATTGTAGTGGTCCTGCATGGAGATGAACCGCGCCCAGCCGTGGGTGCGTTGCAGGTGCAGCGCCTTGCTGAACTCCCAGGCCCGCATCGACGACGCGCCGAGATAGCGCGCCTTGCCGGCCTTCATCACGTCATGCAGGGCTTCGAGGGTCTCCTCGATCGGCGTCGCCAGGTCCAACCGGTGAATTTGATAGAGATCGACATAGTCGACGCCGAGACGCTTTAGGCTGTGGTCGATCTCGGCGAAGATCGCCTTTCGTGACAGCCCGGCTCCGGTCGGCCCCGGCCGCATCGGATGGCGCACCTTGGTGGCGATCACAAG
>DASYBP010000312.1:0-2731 GCA_036500715.1 Rhodopila sp. | reverse complement strand
GCCCATCAGCGGATCGACGCTGAGCAGGGGGGTGATCAGGGCCCCGGCCATTGCGGCCAGGCCGGCGCCGACGCTGAAGGTGATGAAACGCACCAGCGCGCTGTTGATGCCAAGGCTGCGCGCCAGGGTCTCGTTCATGATCACGGCACGCGCCACCAAGCCAAGCCGCGTGCCTTGCAGGATCGCCAGCATCGCGCCGCCCAGTGCCGCCGCCACCGCCAGCATGATCAGCCGATAGAGCGAGCAGCTGGTGCCCAGCACGGCAACGGCACCCTGCACCGGGCTCTGCACGAAATTGGTGCCGCGCCCGAAGCCGATGGTGATGAGCTGCACAATGACGATGCTGAGGCCCCAGGTGGCGAGGATGGCGTCCAGCGGCCGTTGGTACAACGGCCGGACGATCAGCAGTTCGACCGCCGCCCCCAGGGCCAGCCCGGCCAGCAGCGCCATCGGCGCAGCGAGCCAGGGGTTCCAGCCGAGCTCGGTGACCACCAAGGCCGCATAGCCGCCGATCGTGAGAAAGCCGCCATGCGCGAAGTTGATGATCTTCAGCACGCCGAACACGATGAGCAAGCCGGCTGACACCACGAACAGGATGCTCGCCGTCGTGATCACGTCGAGCAATAGGTCCGTCATCGGTGCGCTACGCGCCGCGCGTCACGATTTCAGCTTCGGGCATTGCTGGCCGGGATCAACGCTCTTGAAGGTCTGGATCACCTTGACGCTGCCATCGGCCTGCACCTGGCCGAGATACATCGTGAGCGGCGCATGATGCTGCTTGTCCATGGTGATCTTGCCACGCGCGCCGTCGAACGACACTTCCGGCAAGGCGTGCAGGATCTTGGCCTCGTCCAGGCTTCCGGCCTTCTCTGCCGCCGCCTTGTAAAGATAGATGCCGTCATATTCCGGCTCGGACAGATCGTTCGGGGTCTTCATGTCGTTGCCGAACATCTTCTGCAATCCGGCGATGAACGCCTGGTTCTGCGGGTTGTCGATGCTGGTCAGGTAGGATTGCGCGATATAGACGCCGGTCGCGTCGGCGCCGATCGACTTCGCGGTGCCCTCGTCGACGCCGAGATTGCCGAACAATACAGACTGGCCCGAGGCACGGAGCTGCTTGGTCAGCGTCACGTTCGGCGCGCCGCCGGCGGTGGAGGTGATCAGTGCGTCAGGATGATCGGCGCGCAGCTTGCTGAGCACGGGCGTCCAGTCTGATGCATCCATCGGCAGGTATTCCTCGTCCAGCACCTTGCCGCCATGGGCGAGAATGTATTTGCGGGTGAACTCCAGCATGCCGCGGCCGAAGGCATAATCGCTGCCGGCCAGGAAGAAGGTTTTCGCACCTTTCTCTTTCATGAAGTAGTCGACGATCGAGGCGACCTGCTGGTCCGGCACCCAGGCATCAACGAACAGATACGGGCTGCAGGAGCGGCCTTCATAATACGACGTGTAGATGAAGGGCGTCTTGCCGCGTGCCACCACGGGCAGACCCGCATTGCGTGCGGCGCTGGTTTCCATGGTGATGATGGCGTTGACGTGCTGCTGGAAGATCAACGAATTGTACGCTTTGACGGCACCGTCGGCGCCGCTGCCGTCATCGGCGACGGCAAGTTCCACCTGCTTCCCCAGGATGCCGCCCTTGGCATTGATCTCGGCGACAGCGAGCTTTGCCGCCTGCACGACCGACGGGGCCACCACGCTGTTCGCGCCGGACAGGCCGACCGGGATGCCGATCTTCACCATGTCGTCGGCTGCGTGCGGTTTTGGCGGCGCGGCAAGACCGGCCGCCACGCCGGCAAGCAGAAGTGTCAGAACTACGCGGCTCTTTGGCATTGTTTTTCTCTACCCCGGTGATGCGTGTCGCGGCGAACGGCCTGTCGTAGCAAGTCTTATGCCAGCGTGTGGGCGGCGTGGCGCCAGGAGGCTAGAATTCCTTCCAATCGCCGGCAGCCTCGAACGCAGCGGCCGCGCGATAGATCGTGGCCTCCTCCCAATGCCTGGCGACCAGCATCGCGCCGATCGGCAGGCCATCGCTCATTCCGCAGGGAAGGCTCATTGACGGATGCCCCGTTGCGTTGAACGGCGCGGTATTGGGGACCATTTCAAACGCCCGCTGGATATAGAGTTCGCGCGGCGCATCAGGCGGCGGCAGCGGTGTCGCCTTCATCGGCAAGGTGGGCATCAGCAGCAGGTCGTAGCTATCCAGCGCGGTGTTATAGGCAGCCTTCAGGCGCCGCATGATATTCTGCGCCTTGGCGTAGTAGCGCCCGCGATAGTGGCGGACGAAATATTCCCCCAGGAACATCGAGATCTTCAGCGAATCCGAAAGATCGTCGGCGCGCTCACGCCACGCGGCATGCGCGTCGAGCAATCCGACGGTGTAGAGGCCCTTCCAGTTGAAGCCCATGCCGTTGCCGTTCATCATCTGCACCTGCAGGCCTTCCAGCGCGATCGGCGCCCAGATGTCCTTGCCGATCCGGTGCATCGGCAGGCTGATCTCCTCGACGCTGGCGCCAAGTTTCGCCAGTTTCGCGCCCGCCGCCTTGACCTTGGCGTCCACGTCGGATTCGGAATTGGCCCAGCCGAAGCCTTCCTTCACAATGCCGATCTTCAATCCGGCGCAGCCCCTCCCGAGGGCTTCGGTATAGGCCGCGAGCTTCGGCGCATACTGGCGCGGATCCAGCCCGTCTTCACCCGCCAGCACTTCCAGCATCAGCGCGTTGTCGGCCAC